>NZ_JBAJNO010000009.1:2992500-3292500 GCF_036880985.1 Limibacter armeniacum | reverse complement strand
GCCCCCTGAAGAATAGTATTTTTCTGTCCGTTCTGAGCCTATAAAACATCGTGCGTTAAGCTAAAAGGAGAAGAAAAAAAGTTATCTTTGTTGTACTAACCACTAAATATTTTATAAATTCTACAAGAATCGTATTGGTTTACAGATATTTCCAAAATTCAGGTCTATTTGATCTGCTTATATACACAGCGCCATCGTTGCCAGACCATCTTTGATCTGGCTTGCTGAATGGAATCCATCTTAACCGAACTAAAACCACAAACCCTTAAATCTATGGCAAAAAGAATATTGGTCGCCGAAGATAGTTCCGTTATTCAGAATATCACCAAAAAAGTTTTGCAGTTTCAGAACTATGAAATTGTCTCTGTTAAAAACGGACAGCAAGTGCTTGATAAGCTTGCAAAAGAAAACTTTGATGCTATCCTGCTGGATATCAGCATGCCTGTAATGGATGGAATGGAATGTGCCCGCAAAGTCAGGTCTCTAGACGATCCTTCCAAAGCAAAAATTCCAATTGTCGCTATTACAGGAAATGCCAAAAATTATACTATGGATGAGTTTAAGGCTGTAGGAATCGATATTTACCTCCAAAAGCCGCTTAACTTTGATAGTTTGGTGAACACCGTTAACCAAGTTACCAACAATTAAGCATTAGGACGATACTTGAGTTAGCCTGGCACCTGTCAGGCTTTTTTTATGCCTTTTGCTTCCTTGTAATTGTATATTTAGTAGAAATGGAATGAATTTTATATAAAAAAATTCAGAAGGTTTATTAAATTTTCGGCTTGTGGGCAAAGGTATGTCCTTACCTTTAAAGAAAATTGTGCATGAAACCGACGAAAAACCTACTGAATAAGATAGAAGATCTGTTTGCCGAAACAGACTATGTACTCCGATATGAAAAAGGTAGTTTTAAGTCTGGATATTGCATTCTGAAAAGTACCAAGGTTGTAGTAGTCAACAAATACTACTCAGTAGAAGGGAAAATTAATTCACTGACCGAAATACTCAGGCAACTGAAACCTGATATTGATGTGTCAAAGTTGTCAGAGAAAAATCAATCGCTGCTTGAGCAGTTACTGGCACAATAATTAATTCCTGAATCTTTTTTTATCCTAATCTATAAATAAAGCAGTGTCAGCTTGTCTATGGACAACTGGCAACCCATGATACTATGAAAGTTACCTTTTTGGGAACAGGAACATCACAAGGAGTTCCGACATTAACCTGTAACTGTGACGTATGCCGTTCGATAGATTTCAGAGACAAACGGCTCAGAACCTCTCTTCATATCATGACAGATGATGGGTTGAGCGTCGTATTGGATACAGGACCTGACTTCAGGCAACAGATGCTGAGAGAAAAAATACGTCACCTTGATGCTGTTGTTTTCACACACCAACACAAAGACCATACGGCAGGGTTAGATGATATTCGTGGATACTATTTTGCTCAGGAGCTTCAGCCTATCCCTGTTTATTGCACGCTCCCTGTTTTGGAACAGTTGAAACTAGAATACAACTACTTCTTTGCTGAGGAAAAGTATCCAGGAGTCCCTTCGGTAGACATACATATGATTGATCGTGATACCAACTTTAATATTGGTGATACAACCTTCAACCCCATAGAAGTACTACATGGTAAGATGCGAGTATTAGGCTTTAGAATTGGTAATTTCACCTATATCACGGATGCCAATAAAATAGAGCCTGACCAAATGGATAAAATTAGAGGAACTGAGATATTGGTACTGAATGCACTACACCATGAGAAGCACTACTCACACTTCACGTTAGAAGAAGCATTGGAAATTGTAGCTGAAATACAGCCAAAACAAGCTTATTTCACTCATATTAGCCATAGTCTAGGACTACATAAGGACGTGGAAGAATCACTTCCTGATGGCGTTCACCTTGCATACGATGGGTTACAGATAACGATTTAAACTAAAACCAAATATCCTTATTTAGATGAATATTGAAATTGAATCAATCATTGAAATTGCAGAAGCTGCAGGTCAAGCAATCATGAACATTTATGACGACCCTCAGTCTGACTTTGGTATTGAGAAGAAAGATGACAACTCTCCTCTTACAAAAGCGGATAAGGCAGCGCATGTAGTGATTGAAAAAGCATTAGTAAACCTCTCTTCAAATATTCCTGTACTTTCAGAAGAAGGAGGTCTACCAGATTATGAAACCCGTAAAAACTGGACACAATATTGGATGGTTGATCCATTGGATGGAACCAAAGAGTTTATCAAGAAAAATGGTGAATTTACTGTTAATATCGCCTTGATTGAAAACAACCTTCCTGTAATGGGAGTGGTTCATGTTCCTGCCAAGGGTATTACATACTACGCTGAAATTGGTATGGGCTCTTTTAAGAGAGTCAATGGTGAGGATACTCAGTTATTTGTAAGGAAAGCTACAGAAAATATTGTTGCTGTCAGAAGCAAATCACATGCTGCTCCAGAAGAGGAAGAAGTACTTGCTCGCTACAATGTATCAGACAGTATTTCTGTAGGAAGTTCCCTTAAGTTCTGTATGGTTGCTGAAGGCAAAGCAGATGTCTACTACAGACATGGACCTACAATGGAATGGGACACTGCCGCTGGACAAGCAGTTGTAATGGCAGCAGGAGGAAAAGTCTATAAAGGAAATACGGAAGAAGAGCTATTTACTTACACTAAAGAAAATCTGCTAAACTCCAGTTTCCTTTGCTTAGGGCTATAATTGAGTTTTTCTTTATAAATAAAAAGCTCTCATCACAGACACAGACTAGTGATGAGAGCTTTTTTATCTCTACTCTCCTATCATAATAAACCCTCCCCAATAATATGGTCTTCTATATTTCTGTTTGAGCTGCAATTGGGCTTCTCTAAATGCTTTACGCTTATCTCCAGTCTTCATCCACTGCTGATAAAAAGCGGTCATCAGTTCTTGCGTTGCGAAATCGTCCACTTGCCACAAACTAATAAGTACAGCATCCGCTCCTGCTATCGTAAATGCTCTTTCCAAGCCATATACTCCTTCACCTGTTTCAACCTGACCGAGCCCTGTTTCACAAGCGGATAACACCACCAATTCTGTATTTTCAAGGTCTAGATGCATAGCCTCATATGCTGTCAGAATACCATCCTCTACATCATACTTTTGTTCTGCTCTGAAATAGGTTTGCGCACCAGCCATTACCAGACCTGAGCGCAACATCGCCTCAGTCAAATCCTGCTTGGTTATGGAATCACTTTTCATAAAAAAGCCATGTGTCGCTATATGCAATACTCTTGGACTCTTAACGGCCTTTACCTCTTCCTCCAATGCTTCTTTACCAAAGTGGGTTGTTACTTTCCAACCTTCTTGTTGCAGTATTTTTTCAATATCATGAACCTCTTTTTCTGTACCAGGCAAGTCTTCAAAGTAGTATTCCTTCCAAATGCCACCAAACCTTACCCCTGCATTCCTTTCTCCACTTTGTGACGCCAACATCATATGTTCTGCCTTCTGTAACTCAAAAGAAGGTCTTCCAAACAATACAGCCTCTTCTATTGCTCCTGAAGGCTCTACTTTTGCCTGTTTGAGACTAACAATATCACGTGTACTGGTTATTCTATGGATATCTGCTTCATCCAATTGGTATTGTTTGGTAATTGTATTTTCAAGAATTGCTGGATTAAGCTGATTATAAACCCCATCAGCAGCCATATAAATATGCTGTGCATCAGGTTGTAATTGTTGAATTTTCTTCCATATAGGCTGCCAATAAGCTGAATAAAGGTCTATTTTGTTATCTACAAGAATAAGTCCCCTACTTGCTCCCGAAACATATCCTGAGTACTGCTTAAAGTACTGTTGTTCCATCTTATCACCATCTGACAGTACTACCGCTACAGGCATCTCAACTTCAGGTGTGATGATAAATGCAGTATAGTAGATTTGGCTACCAGTTGTTTTTTCATCTCTGTAGCTCATTCTAACCAACTCAACAGCTACTTCACCTTGTGCTAAAGACTTTTGAATGTCCTCCCATGTAGTTTCTTGCTCCTCTACTGAAGCCCTAAAACTTTCTGATCGCAGAGAAAGGTACTTCTCAAGCTTGTTGGCTTGCCGTTTCAGCTCACGAAGGCTCACCCCTTGTTTTTTACGCTCTTCAGCGCTCAGGTTTCCAACACGGGCAATTTGTTCCTGTACCGACTGCCACTTATGATACTCCTCTATCAGTTTAGGAGAGCCACTTTTCAATATACGGTGCTTGATTCCTTGCACACTATTCAAGAGAAAGCCTTTTAAAGCCAACTGTATCTCAAATCGGGATTCCAGCAAAGAATCAGACCACTTATTGGTCTGTTCAATAAAAATATGGTCAAGGTTCTCAAAAAATCCCTGATTGGCTTCCAAAAACTGTTTCTTCTCCGCTTCACTACTTCCCCCTAACTCATTCTTATACTCCGAAAGCTTAATCTTTGCAGCTTGAACCATCATGGATTCAGCCATTTGATACTGTCCTGTTTTACGGTATAGCTCAGCTAGTTGGTGTAAACTTTCAGCATATGAAGGGTGAGTGGTATTTAATGTTTCTTTTTTAAGCTCTAAAGCTTGCTGGTAAAGGCTTTCAGCAGATCCATACTTTCCCATTTTCTGATATAGCCCTGCCAAATTATGCAAGCTTTCAGCATATGCCGGATGGTGTGTTCCAAGCACCTTACCCCTAATAAACATCGCTTCTTTATACAAGCTCTCAGCATCACTCCACCTTCCAGTGTTACTGTACAACAATGACAAGTCATTCAATCCTTCGGCATATGCAGGGTGTATACGTCCCAAGCTTTTTTCCTTAACAGCCAATGATTCTTTAAAAAGTGGCTCAGCCTTATCATAATCACCTTCCCTGAAATAAAGAGTGGCTAACCTGCCTAAACTTTGTGCATATGCAGGGTGTGAAGTTCCCAATATACTTTCCCTAAACCTAAGTGCTTTCTTGAACAGGTATTCTGCTGTATCAAACCTACCCAAATCCTGATTCAGTATCGCTAACCTGTGTAAGCTTCCCGCATAGGCAGGATGGTACATTCCCAACTGCTCTCTATTAATTTTCTGTGCAGTGGTATAAAGTGGTTCCGCTTCCTCATACCTTGCCATACTTCTGTATAAGTCACCCAAGCTATTTAAGCTTTCAGCATACTCCGGGTGCCAATAACCTAGCTTGCGTGCCTTTATTTCCATAGCTTCTTTATAAAGAGGCTCTGCTTCCTGATAGCGTCCCATCTCAGTATATAATACTGCCAGGTTAGAAATACTTTTGGCATAGGTCGTATGGTCTTTTCCATTAACCCTTTCTTTCAATGTTATGGCCTCCTTAAACCTCTGCTCCGCTTCAGGGTATAAACCCATTCTCTGATAAAGCTCAGCCAAGTTTCGTAAGCTATTGGTATAATACAAATGCTCTTTACCAAATGACGCTTCTGCTATTTCCAATGCCTTCTTGTACAGCTGTTCAGCCTTCTTGTATAATCCTTTTTCTTGGCAAAGCATCCCCAAGTTATGTAGACTTGCTCCATACTCAGGGGTTTCTCGTCCATAAATGGAGTCTTTCAATTGTAAGGCTCTCACCAACATATCTTCCGACTTGGCATAATCACCCGTCGTCATATAAAGCAACCCCAGATTATTCAAAGTACTTGCATACTCCTTATCTTCTTCTCCCAGAACTGTCTTTACTAACTCTAACGTCTCACTAAAAGCCGTTTCCGCTTCCTTATAGCGCCCCATACTTTTGTAGAGCATCGCTAGGTTATTCTTCGTTCTGATATAATAAGGATGTTCCTTTCCCGGTGCAAGCGTAACGATTTCCAAAGCTGACTCAAACAATGGTTCTGCCTCTTTGTACCGTTCCAGTCCAAAGTAGAGTAAACCTAAATTATTCAGTGTCTGGGCATAACTGGAGCTATCCTTACCTTCCGACTGCTCCTTCAGGTAAAGCAATTCCTGATATCCCGTCTCAGCTTTATCGTTAAGGTTGGCTTTTTTATAAATATTGATGGTCCACTTAAGGGCTTCCAAATAATGGGGGTGCTTGGTTCCCAATTTCTCTGCGGCTTGTGCCAGATATTGTTCTGCAAAAGCGGATGCTTCCGTATACTTTCCAGCACGGCAGAGTTCATTGATTTGTTGATTTAGTTCTCCGATACTTTTTTGCGCATGTACAGGCACAATGAGCAGCATCAGCAGATAAAAGGAAAACAGCGTTCTCATGGTTATTAAAGGTGAAGTCAGGTAAAAGGAATAGGGCTTAATTGTATAGTATTCGTAAATGTGATGCAGCAACACTATTCTAGTCTCTAAAATCATGCAAGAATCGCAGAGTCATGAAGAAAAAGGTTAAAGAATAATTCTTCGTTGCTTAATAGATTCACTAGAAGATTCACCACAGTAATGTGGCAAGACCTAGTTTTATTACAATTTCAGAATAAAATGGGTATAAGGTCAAATATTGAACTAAAAAAAGAACGGGATGTTTAAATACACTCTTTCTTACAACTCCGAATTAAGAAAATTATAACCTAATACCTTACACAATAGCCCTTAAGCAAAAACAATTATTCATTAGCTACGGTAAAACTAGGTACAACATTTTTAAAACATATAACAATGCACCTCCTGACGGGTATATTTTGAGGGATTCAGGCTAGTAATTCTTAGGAAAGAAAGCATTACAGACCCATTTTATAAGGTAAAAAGAAGGATTTATTTTACCTTTAGAAGGTATTTGAATCTATTTTTTAAATTTATTCACAATTTTACTGACTTAAACTGACAAGCAGCACCAAAAAAGCTCGTTGCTCAAATACACTAAAACCGATTAAGAGTACCATACATATGATCCGAATTCTACCTTTTAAAGCTATGTGGTTATATCTGCTTTTGTTGATATTTCCACTGCTCACCTTTGGGCAGGCTCCTCAGCTGAACATAAGTTCTACAGCCAGCTCCCCTACAAACACAAACCCGATTCCAGTTACTATCAATTACAATCAACTTATTGATGGTTTGCATGTAGATAAGCTGGAACCGTTTAATGCGACAGTTGCTGACTTCAAATTTGCATACCCAAGCAAAGCGATACTGGAAGATAGTCTAGTTGATGCTACGGTCATTTGCGTTTCCCCACTTAGGAATGTATTTGTTGTGGATCAAGGGGCGAGCCTAATCAAGAAGGTTGTTCCTGAAGGAGATATAATTGCCGAATGGGACATAACTGCAACAGGAAACGTAATAGGTATCACAGCTGATAAAGACGAGAACGTTTATATCATTACAGATAACAACGAGGTCTTTATGTATGATCCTAACGGTAATGCTGTATTGTGGGACCTCTCTTTTGAAAGTGCTAGTGACATAGCAGTAACACCTGATGGCATGGTGTATATTTTAGATGGAGGTGGAGGAGTATTAACACAACATGACCCTTCCTTGGATGGACTAGAAACTGGGTATTGGGATATTCCTTTTTGCACCTTCCTTGAAGTTGGAGGTCCTAATGGTTACATCTATTTAGCTGATGACAGCTCCAATACCATTTACATAGTAGATCCTGCCAACTCATACTCCGTGAAAACACTAGACGGAAGTTATGGTGCTATTAATGATCTTACAATTGATGGCTTTGGTTATATCTACACACTGGACAAAGGCAGTTTCAAATTACTTAAGATTGACACTAATGGAGTAATCGTTGAGTCGATCTCGCCAAGTAACCCTTTTAAAAATCCACAAGCTGTATGCGTGGCTAACGACGGAAGAATCTATGCTTCAGACACGCCTGAACCTTTCTCAGCTTATATTGATTTATTGACCCCGGAAGCTACCCTCAACGTTTACCCTGACGCTGATGGCAGTGTAGGATTTGTAATTCCTGAAAGTACCGCTTCTAATTTAGCAGGAGAGGTAAACCCTGAGACTATATTTTCTATTGAATTTGATCAGACAGCTCCTACTTATGTCATTGAATTTCCTAATGGCGAAGCAACCAATGCAACCCCAATTCCTGCTAAAATTATCTTTAGTGAAGAGGTAATAGGGTTTGACGAAAGTGATTTTTATTTCTACGGTGCTAATGCCACAATAGAAACAGGTTCACTGGTTGAAGTTATCGCTAACAAGGAATATACTTTTAATATTTCTCCTAATTCAGGTATCGTAGATGAATATATCGACATTGAGATTGATGGTGAAGTAATTGATATCACCGACATGGCTGGCAATGACCTTATTTGGGATTACTTCTACACATATTATGATATTGTAAAGCCACAACCTTCCTTCAATTCTAATGAAGTGTCACCAACCAGTAATAGCTCCATACCTCTTGAATTTTTATTGGATGAAGACTTAATAGGGTTTACCCTGAGTGATTTGGTGACGACAAACGCTACAATTGACAGTGTAGAATATCTTGGAGAAGGACCTTATATGCTAAATCTAAACATTTTAGCAGATGGTGTTGCTACTGTTTCCTTACCTGCCAACACCAGAGCAGATTGGGCTGGCAACGGCAATGAGGCTGCTATATTCTCAGTAGTAGGTGACTTCACAGGACCTGTTGCCACATTTAGTTCTTCAACTTCATTAACCAATTCATCAGCATCAATCACTATCGATTTTGACGAAGCTGTTGTAGGCTTTGATTCAACTGACCTAGCAACAATAAATGCTACGGTGAGTAATTTCCAGCAGGTTTCAGTAAAAAGTTTTACAGCAGACATTTACCCTACAGTAACTGCTTCTGACAGTATTATGAAAGTTTGGATTGAGCCATCTGCACTTTCCGATTCACTTTTCAACGATAATATCCTGTCAGATACTTTAACTATCAATTATGATATTACAGGTCCTAGCTATACCATCGAATTCCCTAACGGCGAAGCAACCAATATCAGCCCAATTCCTGCCAAAATCACTTTCAGTGAAGATGTAATAGGGTTTGATGAAAGTGATTTTTATTTCTATGGTGCTAATGCTACAATAGAAGCAGGTTCATTGGCTGAAGTTACCGCCAACAAGGAGTATACTTTTAATATTCTACCTAATGCTGGTGTTGTTGAAGAATATATTGATATGGAAATTGATGGTGAAACCGGTAACATCACTGACTTGGCTGGCAACATCGTTAATATTGATTATTTCTATACGTTTTATGATATCATAAAACCACAGCCTATTTTCAATTCCAACGAACTATCGCCAACTAGCAATAGTAGTTTCTTGATAGAGTTAGCTTTTAATGAATACTTTGAAAACTTCACATTGGCTGACCTTATTACCACTAATGCGACGATAGACAGTCTCGATTACAATGGAGAGGGACTTTACACACTTACCATGAACATCCTTTCAGATGGTATGGCAAGTGTAACAGTACCTGCTGACATACATTACGACCCAGCTGGAAACAGTAACGCTGAAGCCACTTTTTCAATTGTAGGAGACTTCACAGGACCTGTTGCTACACTTCAGGCCAGTAAAAACATCACGAATGATATTTTAACACCTGTACCATTCAGTATTGACTTTGATGATAATGTTACTGGTTTCACAATTGCTGATATTTCTGTATCGAATGCTACTATCAGCAACTTTCAGCAGTTAACACCTTCCAGTTATTCAGCAGACCTATTACCAATTACTGAAGGTAATATGGAAGCTTGGATAGAAGCAGGAGCCTTAACAGATAGTTTAGGAAATGGAAACACACTATCAGATACAGTAATGGTTGTATATGATATTACAGGACCTATTGTACGATCAGAGGTACTTCCTGCAAACAAAATTTACCAAGCTGGCGAAACACTTTCCATCACTGTCAATTTTAATGAAGCAATTCAGGTTTCGGGCTCTCCTTCATTGGCTCTAGGCTTCAACAACCTACAAGGAAGCGGTACATGGGAAGCTTCTTATCAAAGTGCATCAGACAGCTCCATTACCTTTGCTTATACTGTCCAAGCAAGAGATGAAGATAAGGATGGTATTACCTTGCCACTTCCAATGATGTTGAATGGTGGCAGTATCACAGATATCGTCGGAAACGCTGCCACCCTAGACTTAGCCAATAATGGAAACACTTCCGGTATCTTAGTAGACGCTTTTGCAAACAAACCTGTAGCAAGAACCTACAATATCATAGAGGACTCCACACTAGAAGTTTCTATAGAAAAAGATCCAAATGATGATGCCAATGTTACACACTTTAAAGTATCCAACATTACCAATGGAGTGCTTTATCAACCTGACAGTATTACCATAATACCAGCAGGCACCTTCATCCCTGCAGAGAACCCAATTGTTTTTATTCCTACATTGGCATTCTTCGGAACAGCATCCTTTGATGTACAATCATCTATTTCTGCTGATGATACAGGTATTGCAGACATAGCATCCACCATCACATTCAATGTATTGGAGGCTAATGATCCTCCTATTTTAGAAACAGTAATCAGTGATATTGTAATGCCATACAATGCAGCCGACTCAAGCATTGTATTTTCTGACTATTTCTATGATGAAGAAGGTGCAACGTTATCCTATACAATAGACGGAACAGGCAGCTCAGTCACTTATTCATTGACTGGTGACCAATTATCATTCAGTATTCAAGATATTGGCACCACTGTAATTAGTGTTGTAGCAACCGATGATTTGGGAGCTCAAGCAGCTGCATCATTCTCTATTATTGTAGAGCCTGCATTATTGACAGTCAGTACAGATACACTTAGCAGACCTTACAATACTGCAAATCCAACCTTTAACCTATACTTCAGCGGATTTAAGGTTGGTGAGAATAAAACAGTATTGGCAACACTGCCAACTGTCTCTACTACTGCAACACTTTCTTCAAATGTTGGTATTTATCCTGTTACCATTTCAGGAGGAAATGACAGTCACTATACATTCAATTATATCAATAGCACACTAGAGGTTGTCAAGCAAACACAAAGTATTTCCTTTACACCAATTGAGGATATTGACTTACTTGTTAAACCTGAATTCAGTCTTCAGGCAGAAGCAACTTCAGGCTTACCTGTAAGTTTTGAAGTACTGGAAGGTAATGCCACCATAAATGGAGGTTTAGTTTCTCTATATGATACAGGAAAAGTGACGATAGCTGCATACCAAATAGGTGACCTTAATTTTGAAGCAGCGGCTTCTGTCAACGTCTCTTTCTACGTGACAGAATCTGAATATAATGTGTATGCAGTGACCTCTATCTATGTCAAGGCTACTGAAGCAGACCTTTCCCTTGGCAGTGGAAACCAACTTTTGGTTCAGCTTCCTGCGGACAGGCTTGATGTACTCAAATCAATTCTTGACTTTGATATGACCCTTGAAGACAGTACTGCTGTTCCCGAATGGCTAACACTAAGTACTGACTCTTCTCAGGTAATCATTGACAGAGATATTTCAGGTATATCAAATGACGATTTAAGTCTGCTCATCAGAGTTACAGGTGAAGAGAGAATTATAGAGTTACATTTCCTGATTCCGTCTGAAATATTTGCATATGCTCCATCCAATAGGATTGTCTTGGGTGTTGACGATGAATTCAAATCAAATATCAAGCTCTATCCTAACCCTGCTGTCGATATCATTAACCTTGAAGGCAACTTCAGTACGGGTTCACAACTATCGATCTTCGATGCAACAGGCAGATTGGTATTGGTTCAGTCTTTGGAAGGCTTACAGCAAACAATCACTGTAGCACAGCTTCCAAATGGTTTATACCATTTAATGATCAAAACAGACAAAGGAGTTTCGGCTCTTCAATTATTGAAAAGGTAACTGACTCATTATAGATTACAGATAAAGCCATGAACAAAATAAAATATTCATATCGCTTACTGCTTTTCGTCTTGCTTTCTACAATCTGGCAATCGTGTATTCCCATTTTCATTGTGGAGCCCGAAGAAGAAACAGCGAAAGCTGAACAACTTCCTTCAGAAGGTAAGGTCACACTCAATACACTTGACCTTGACTTAGGTTACAACGTATTAGCTAAAGCCGGAGTAGACCTATCTCAACTATCATTGGAAGGGTTTCACTTAGCTATTGTCAATGATTCTTCAGGAAAACAGATTGCCTATTTTGAAGACATGACCAAGGTGCCATTCCCTATCACACTCTTTGAAGGTCAGTATACACTTCATGTTGATAATGGAACACCGACCATGCCTGCCTTTGATGCACCACAGCTTAAAGGTCAACAAGGTTTTGAAGTAGGTGACGCTGTAGTCGCTATCAAAAGTATCGATTTTGAGGTCTTAAATACCTTACTAACGATCGACTACACTCCTGAAACCCAAGCGTTCTTTGATACTTATGAAATGACAGCTTCTTCAAGTGATGGTTCTCTTACTTATACAGGTGATGAACAAAGGGTTGGGTATTTCTCAGCTTCACCGATTACCATCAATGTCACGATGACTAAAAATGGAATCGTCAAAAAGAAAACGTTGGTCTTGAACGATGTCCGTCCAGGAGACTATAACGCTATTTTGGTAAAAGCCATTAATATTGATACATCCGTAGATATTGAACTGACTTCTCAGGGAATCTAGCTGCTACTCCGTTTAGGGCACTAGTTTTTCACTTTTCAGCCGAAAGTACTATCTTCAAATAGTTAAATTTCTCAGCTTTTGTTACTAAGTTGTTTAACTGGATAGCGCTTTCGGCTTTATTATTTTAATTAAAATCAGCATGGAAAATTTTTCATTGGAGGACTTCCTTATAGGTTTAGGTATTGGACTTGTCTTATGCCTTATTTTGTATATACAGCAAATGATCAAGCGGGATCAGCTCAAGAAGGAAATCAAAGACCTTAAAAAACACCTTCACCAAAAAATGGAATTGGATGCAGAAGCCATTGACCAACGTAAGAAGGAAATGGAAATGCTCAAGAAGGAAAACGAGAACCTGCGTATCAGCAATCAGGTATTAATGCAAAAGCCTGGCAGAAAAGAGATGATAACCTTACAAGTATACCAAAAAGCTATTGACTCACTCTCAGGCTCTTTGATTGGCTTTCCTCCTGCTTGGCAAAAAGCACTTCAGGAATCACAGCTTGAAGTCAAAGAAATTGAAGAAGGCAAATCTTTTATTCGTAAGATTCTTCCAAGTACATTTTTTGGAACTTCGCAGGCTCCTGAAATAGACGGAGACACAGAGTAAATTGCATATTGAATCAAGAAAGGCATTGTTGACAGCAATGCCTTTTCTATTGATATACAGTTAAACTGCAATTAGTCTTACAGTTTTTTAATCTCCCTTAAACACTTATTTTTGTGCGGTCATCAAGACTTCTTGTCTTTTTGGCTAATGAAAACGAAAGATATTTTTAAGCATCTAAATAATTAACTGTTATGTCGGCAAAATTTGATGTAATTGTAATTGGTAGCGGTCCTGGTGGTTATGTAGCAGCGATCAGAGCTTCTCAATTGGGTCTGAAAACAGCTGTTGTAGAAAAAGCTGAACTAGGGGGTATCTGCTTGAACTGGGGTTGTATTCCTACAAAAGCCCTGTTGAAAAGTGCACAGGTGTTTGAATACATCAGACATGCTCAGGATTACGGTGTAACGGTAGGTGACGCGAACGTAAACTTTGAGGCAATGGTACAGCGTAGCCGTGGTGTAGCCAATGGCATGAGCAAGGGTATCGAGTTCCTTTTGAAGAAAAATAAAATCGAGAAGCTTTTAGGTTTCGGTCGTCTGACATCAGACAAGAAAGTAGAAGTAGAAGCTGCTGACGGTACTAAAACTGTTTATGAAGCTGACAACATCATCTTGGCAACTGGTGGCCGTTCAAAAGAACTTCCTCACATTCCGATCGACAACGAAAAAGTAATTGGCTACCGCAAAGCCATGACAATGGAAAAACAACCTAAGAAAATGGTTGTAATGGGATCGGGTGCTATCGGTGTTGAGTTTGCTTACTTCTACAACTCAATCGGTACTGAAGTAACAATCGTAGAGTACTTGCCACGTATCGTACCTGTAGAGGACGCTGATATTTCAAAAGAGCTGGCTAAGAGCTTCAAGAAGCAAGGCATCAAGGTGATGACTGATGCTGCTGTAACTAACGTTGACACTTCAGGTGAAGGCTGTGTAGTGACAGTGAAAAGCAACAAGAAAGGCGAAGAAACTACTATTGAGTGTGATGTTGTACTTTCTGCTGTTGGTGTTGCTACAAACATTGAAGGCATTGGTCTGGAAGAGGCAGGTGTTGCTCATGACGCAGGCAAAATCCTAGTAGACGACTTCTACAAAACTAACATTCCAAATGTTTATGCAATTGGTGACATCGTTCACGGTCCTGCTCTTGCACACGTTGCTTCTCACGAAGGCATCATTTGTGTGGAGAAAATTGCAGGTCTGAACCCTGAGCCAATGGATTACAAAAACATCCCTGGTTGTACATACTGTGCTCCTGAAATCGCATCTGTAGGTTACACTGAAGAGCAAGCGAAAGAAGCTGGTTACGAGATCAAAGTGGGTAAATTCCCATTCTCTGCTTCAGGTAAAGCAAGTGCTGCGGGTCACAAGGAAGGCTTCGTGAAAGTAATCTTTGACGCTAAATACGGCGAATGGTTAGGTTGTCACATGATCGGTGCCAACGTAACTGAAATGGTTGCTGAAGCAGTTGCTGCCCGTAAGTTGGAAGCTACAGGTCACGAGATCATCACAGCGGTTCACCCTCACCCGACATTGTCTGAAGCTGTTATGGAAGCAGTTGCAGAGGCATACGGTGAGTGTATCCACTTGTAAGCATCTAATTGCAGTATATTTACTGCTACAAGATAAATCTTCAAAATCCACGTTGGCTATTCGCTGGCGTGGATTTTTTCTTTCCCTACTTTCCTTACTATTTCAATTTTTTTTTGTTTAGTATTAAACCTTTCTTCAAATGGTCTGTCAAATGACCATGATGCCCAACTTTACAACGATTGTGAATTCAGAAACACTCGAAGACACCGAAATACTACGTAAGTTCTCACTGTCCTCTACCAAAGAGGAGGCTTTTAGGGCCTTGCTTGAGAAGTATCAGGAACGTGTTTACTGGCATATACGTAAGCTGGTCATTACTCATGAAGATGCAGATGACCTAACACAGGAAACCTTTATTAAGGCATGGCATAACCTGAACGGTTTTGAAGGAAAATCACAGCTCTATACTTGGTTGTACCGCATTGCCACAAACCATAGTTTAAATTTTCTAAACAAAAAGAAGAAAAGATTCTTTTTATCTATACATGATGTAAACAAGGAACTGGCTAATAAGCTTGATGAAAGCGAATTAATATCAGGAGATGAAATACAGATAAAGCTCCAAAAGGCTATTCTGAAGCTACCTGAAAAGCAACGACTGGTTTTCAATATGAAATATTTTGAGGACATGAGCTATCAGGACATTTCAGAAGTACTGGACACTTCCGTTGGCGCCCTGAAAGCTTCTTACCATCATGCTGTAAAAAAGATTGAGCATATTTTAACCAATAGCTGATACCATGAAACTTGACGATATAAATAAAAACCCAAAGCCTTTTAAAGTACCTGAGGGATACTTTGACAAGGTCACGGATAAGATCGTTGACAAAGCGAAGGATACAAACGCTCCACTTACCAAGGAAGTAAAACTTAGGGATTACCGAAGAAGGTGGGTTGCCGCAGCTGTAGCTGCTTGTATTTTGGTAGCATTTACAGCACTTTTCTTAGCTGAGGATCCACATCCGTTCAAATCAGATGATGTTGTGGCAGAAGCTCCTCCACTACCTGAAGATATTACAGCTACAGATGCCGAACTCTATTTGTTACACAGTGGTATTTCTGCCTATGATGTAGCACTATTTGTAGAAGAAGAAGATATTGAAATCTCAGAAGGGCATGAGTCAGAATTAGAACAATATTTAGAAAGCGAAATTGAAATATCAGATATAGAAGACCTCTTATAAAATTTACCATAAAAAATGAATAGACTCCTTATTTTACTCGTCTTACTGGCTCTCAGCAGTGTCTCTGTGGCTCAAGTAAGACAAGGACGGATAGAAGCATACAGAAAAAACTTTATTACAGAACAATTGGCACTCTCTACAAAAGATTCTGCCCAGTTTTGGAAGGTCTATGATGAGTATACCGAAAAACAGGTTGCCATCAGAAATGAAATGAGAGAACTCGCTACAGGAAGTATTGCCAAAAGCGATGAACAACTCAAGAAAGACATTGACAGAACCTTGGCTTTGGAGCAAGAGTCTCTTGATCTTAAAAAGACATACATGAATAAACTCAGCAGTGTACTCACTGTACGGCAACTGGCGGCACTATTACAAGTCGAGGAAAAACTAAAACGGAAACTACTGGAACAAGTCGCCAATAGGAGACGACGATAACAACCTCAAAAACGCAAAGTTAGACTTTGCGTTTTTTTTATATTCATTTTTAATATTCTAATACAAAAAGCTTCTTTATCAGCGTTTAAAACAGTAACAAACTATTTTTTAATAACCTGTGAAGAAGAACTTTTTATTTTTTGGCTCCTATATAGGGATCAACTTTTTGCTGATTGCACTTATAGCGACAGCTACTCAACCCTTTCAGCACCATAGAAGTCTAGCATCTCCTGTCAGTACAGACACAACGCATGTTACACTTCAGTTTGTAGGAGATATTATGCAACATGGCTCTCAACGTAGAGCTGCAATGCTAGAAGACACTACCAAGTTTAATTACAAGTCCTGCTTCGAGCTGGTAGCTGATGAATTGAAAGAAGCTGATTTCACCATCGCCAACTTGGAGTTGACATTGGCAGGAGAGCCTTATACTAGTTACCCTACATTCTCAGCACCTGATAAGCTCGTCCAAGACTTAGTCTACTCAGGCGTCAATGTCATGGCAACAGCTAATAACCATAGCTACGACAAAGGGAAGAAAGGACTGATTCGCACATTAGATGTACTAGACAGCTTAAAAATACTTCGGGCTGGCACTTATCGTGATACTACAGAATATTTGAATAGCACCCCTTTAATATTGCAAAAAGACAGTATCCGATTGGCACTCCTCAATTACACATTCAGCACGAATGGGATTCGGGTAAGACCGCCAAATGTTGTTTGTGCTATCGACACTGCCCAAATACTACGAGACATTCATAAATCTAAAGCATCGAATGTGGATGCCATTATTGCCTTTATGCATTGGGGAGATGAATATACTGATCAACCAAACTCATATCAGAAAAGTATCAGTCGACTTCTTCACCAAAAGGGTATTGACTACGTTATCGGTGCCCACCCTCATGTACTACAGCCTATGGAGACCTTCAATGACTCTACCAAAGCTAAAAAGCAAGTGACAGTCTATTCACTCGGAAATTTTGTAGCAGGACAGGCTAATGAGAAACGGATGGGGGCTATTTTCAGGATGAAACTGCAAAAAATAGATCATAAACTAGAGCTAAGCGAATGCGGCTATATTCTGACTTGGATTGACAAGCCTTACAAGAATGGTAAAAGGCTATATCAGGTAGTTCCTGTAGACAAAGTAAAAACAACCCCTAAAAGCCCGAGGGCGCTTTATACAAAAAAGTATAGACACTTCTTTCAAAAATACAACAAAGGGGTTTTTGAGTACATGTATGACACCATTGACTCCAAATGGGTGCTCACACAAGCTGACAGCTCATTAGATCTTTAAGGGCACAAAAAAAGCGATAATCTTTTGATTATCGCTTTGTGCAGAGAGTGAGGGATTCGAACCCCCGGTACCTTTCGGCACAACGGTTTTCAAGACCGCCGCGTTCGACCACTCCGCCAACTCTCTAGGGATTTAGATCAATATCATGATCAAGGTCTTATATGCAGAGGGTGAGGGATTCGAACCCCCGGTACCTTTCGGCACAACGGTTTTCAAGACCGCCGCGTTCGACCACTCCGCCAACCCTCTGGATGGTTTTTTAGATCATCATCATGATCAAGGTCTTATTGCAGAGAGTGAGGGATTCGAACCCCCGGTACCTTTCGGCACAACGGTTTTCAAGACCGCCGCGTTCGACCACTCCGCCAACTCTCTGGATAATTTTTTTAGTTGCTTCATTCGATCATCAAAGACCGAACTGGTCTGTATGTGCAGAGGGTGAGGGATTCGAACCCCCGGTACCTTTCGGCACAACGGTTTTCAAGACCGCCGCGTTCGACCACTCCGCCAACCCTCTGAATGGCCATTTCGTTATTGCGAGTGCAAATATGTGAGGTTTTTTTATATCACACAACCCCTTCTTCAGTTTTTTTCTGTTTTTCTTCAAAAATACTCAATCGCTCTTTTGTCATATCCAAGGTTGTATTCACCTGAAAACCTATCAACAAAATATATGAAACCGTTAATATCCAGAACATTACACCTATCACAGCACCTATTGACCCATACAGTTTGTTGTAGGTATTAAAATTTTCCAGATAATAAGAAAAAACGCTTGATGTCAGGATTCCTAACGTAGTTGCGATCACTGAACCTGGTGAAATCAGCTTCCACCTTACCTTAATAGCCGGAGCCAAATAGTAAATTAGTGCAGTGTTGAGGAAGAACATAAACGTAATGACTATAATTCTGAGGATATGCAAAAGCAGATAAACAAAGAAGGTATCCACATACCCGTACTCTACCAGAGCATTCAAAATTACTTTACCGTATATCAACAGAATAATAGCCGAAAACATGGTAAATGCCAACTGTGCTGTGAGCAGGAAAGCAATACTATACTGTTTCCAAATAGTTCTTCCCTCAAATGAGTGCGTACAACTATTAAATGCATCCATCAGTGAACGCATACCACTTGTTGCCATAAATGCTGCTAGAAAGAAACCAAATGACAACAACCCTCCTCTAGGGCGACTTACAATATCCACTATGACTTTATTGACTGCATAGGTGACATACTCTGGCAACATTTCATCCAGAAAGTCAAAAATCATTGCATCAAAGTTGTCAATCGGCAAGTAAGGTATCAGGGTAAAAACAAAGATAATGGTTGGCAGTACTGCCAATGTAAAATTAAAAGCCACTGCCTGAGCCCTCTGTAACGTATCATCTTCATCCAGCTTCTTAAGAAAGATATACAGGATTGTATACAATGAAACGTCTAGTGACTTGAACCTTATAGATTTCAGATACCCTACAACCTTGCTTCCTGGTTTACTTTCATGCAGCCATTCTTCAAGAACGCTCATGAGATTTCTTTTTCGTAATTATCTGCAAAATATGGTTCCAAAAGTTTCAGTATTTCTTCTGGTGCTTTACAAGGTCGATGCGAATCACTACGCATAAAAACAAGTGTTGTCTTCCCTTGGTTTAGCAACTGCCCATCTTCAGACAGAATTTCATATTCGAAAAAAATCCTTGCTGAAGGTAATTCCTTGATCATCGTTTTGATGGTAATCAAGTCATCATACTTTGCAGGTTTGATATATTTAGAGTAGCATTCAAGAACAGGGAGCATAATTCCTTCCTCTTCCATCTGCTTGTATTTGACTCCCAACGCTCTAAGAGCTTCTACTCGACCTATCTCATAAAAACGGGCATAATTTCCATAGTACACAAAACCCATCTGGTCAGTATCAGCATACCTTATTCGCTCTTTCACTTCGTGTGAATACATAGTCTATTTGGTTTGTTTGCTCACTGTTTAAAGTGCAAAATAGGGTATTATCCCCAAATCCTTCAACCTGAACAAGGCTTTTCACTCTAAATCAAGTGCAGTAGAATTAACAAACATGAGAATAATATAAGATTATATCAATAAAGAATTTACCTCAAGGGCGAAAGGTCACTATTACTTTGTACTTAATCCAATGCAAGTTTTTAGATAAAACGATTATTGATGGGAAACATTTTCATCTTTAGTTTTAACTGGTTTTTCAAAAACCCAACTCACTTCATTTTCTATCCAGTACCACAGCTTCAACAGCATAACTTTCAACCATACTACTAAGGCACTCACTACTTAATCATTCTATCTAATAAAGTGCTTGTACTTTCAACCAGAAAACCTTTATGATTACTATCATCCTTTCCATTTTCGTGCTTGGCTATATGGCCATCGCCTTAGAACACAATATCAAAATTGACAAGTCTGCTCCTTCCTTGATTGTGGGTGTACTTTGCTGGACAGTCTATATTTTGATGGCAGATAAGCAAGCCCATACGATTGTTCATGAGCTGTATGAATATTTAGGAGAAATTTCTGGCATACTGTTTTTCCTACTTGGAGCCATGACTATCGTTGAGCTGATTGATGCACATCAGGGTTTTGAGGATATCACTCAGTTTATCACAACCCAAAAACGTATCAAGCTCCTCTGGATGGTCTGTATGCTTACCTTTTTCCTCTCAGCAGCACTGGATAACCTGACAACAACAATTGTCATGGTGTCCATTCTAAGGAAGCTACTAAAAGACCGACAGACAAGGATGTTTTTTGTATGCATGGTCGTTATAGCAGCCAATGCAGGGGGAGCATGGTCACCGATTGGAGATGTAACCACCACCATGTTGTGGATTGGTGGACAGATTACAGCCGAGAGTATTATTACCAAACTAATTCTACCCAGCCTTGCTTGCATCTTTGCTCCTTTGATGGTCATCACCTTTGCGTACCGCAAAAAGCTATACAGTTATCCAAATGAAAGGGGAAATACAGACAACTTAAACAACGATTTTGATCATCAGGAACCTGTTTCGGTAGCTGAAAGAAGAATTGTGCTTTTTGCAGGACTTGCATGCCTGATCTTTGTTCCATTTTTCAAGTCTGTAACGCACCTACCTCCTTTTATGGGGATTTTACTTGGGTTAGGCGCTTTATGGTTGCTGACCGAAATTATGCACAAGAGCAAGAACACAGAACAAAAACACCCCTTGTCAGTAATGGGTGTCCTGAAGCGGGTTGATGTACCTAGTGTCCTGTTTTTCTTCGGAATACTAGTAGCCATATCAAGTTTACAAGCTACAGGAATATTAAAGGAAATGGCATTGTTGCTTGACCATCATATTGGCAATATCTATACCATTGCGCTATCCCTTGGTTTGCTTTCCGCAGTTGTTGACAACGTTCCTCTAGTAGCTGCTACCATGGGGATGTATGAGTTAACTTTATTCCCTACTGATCATATTATGTGGGAGCTTATAGCGTATTGCTCCGGAACAGGTGGAAGTGCTTTGATTATCGGGTCTGCTGCTGGAGTTGCTGCCATGGGAATGGAAAAAATACCTTTTGGCTGGTACTTGAGAGAAGTCAGTTGGCTTGCCTTGATTGGGTACTTTACAGGAGCTGTTATTTTTATCACGCTATTTGCTTATTAAACAAAAAAGCCAAGAACCTGAACCGTTCTTGGCTTTTACTTTTATATCAGTTAGCTACTTCCTTTAGCTTCATTATTTCCTCCTTCATCACTACTACTGTATACTCCTCTTCCCGACCATCTTCCAACTCTACTTTCAGTAAATAGTTTTTCGGAATATAAGACCATTTCCCCTCCGTTATCAAATAATGGCCATCATTTGGCGCCATTTCCCTTTTCTTGACAGTTCCATCTTTCTCGAAAGTCAGTGCACTTCTGCCTCCCCTAATCACCGGGAAGTCAAACTGCTCATTTCGCATGACCACCACACTATCATTATCTTCTTCCAAACTATGTACCCAAGTCTGATAAAAGTAATCAGGAACAACTGTTTGCTCCTGTTGGGATTTACAGCTTCCCAACATGGCAAACAATAATATCAGGAGAAAGCTTATTTTGTATTGCTTCATATAAATTCGGTTGTATTTGATAATGAGAAAATACAGCTTTTAATTTAAATGTGATCAATCAGGACACAAAACCAATAGCCATACTTATTTCCACTCCAACAACCGTTTTTCATAAAGCTCTCCTTTTTTGCTGAGTAGCAACAGCCCCAAGAAAGTCATGGCTCCATTTAGCATTAGCAACTCGTAACCGAAACGGTAACCATTGAATAACTCTTCAGAAAAGAAATTCATCAGAAAGCATAAAAGTGGTGACAATGCACAAACCACAGGTACCCATTTGTCTTTGAGTTTCTTTCGGGTAAGCAACCCAAAGGCAAAAAGGCCCAATAAAGGCCCATAAGTATAAGTAGCTACCTTCAACACCGCATCCAGAGCTGATGTATTGTTGATCAATTTAAATAATATCACTGTCAACAACAGAATCAGAGAAAACATCATGTGTACCTGAATACGTCTTGTGCGCTTTTGGGCACTTCCTGTTTTGGTTTTTCCAAAATTAAGGAAGTCAATACAAAACGAGGTAGTTAGTGAGGTCAGAGCCGAGTCTGCACTAGAATAAGCAGCAGCTATAATACCCAAAAGAAAAACAGAAGCCGCAAATACCCCCAAATAGTCTTTGGCTAACATCGGGAACAGCTCATCTCCTTTGGCGGGCAATGGAATACCCATTCTATCTGTATAAATGTACAGCATAGCCCCCAATGTCAGGAAAAGAATATTCACAGCAACCAGTATCAAGCTAAACCAAAACATGTTCTTTTGGGCATCTGGAGCTGTACGGCAAGTAAGGTTTTTCTGCATCATATCCTGATCAAGACCTGTCATCACCAAGGCTAAAAATGCTCCCGATATAAACTGGGTGAAGAAATAACTTGGCTGAGATGGATCCCAGAAAAACGTCTTAGAATATTTCCCGTTTTCCTGAATGGTTTGTAGCATTTCGCTGAAACCTAACCCTAGGTCTTTTGCAATAATATACACCGTGATTCCCGCAGCCAGCAGCATAAATGTAGTTTGAAGAACATCCGTCCAAACTACCGTTTTGATGCCACCTCTGAAGGTGTACAGCCAAATCAAAGCTATTGTAATAAATACTGTCCAAAAATAAGGCACATTCAACTCATCAAACAGAAAAGTCTGAAGTACGATTGAAACAATATAAAGCTTTGCCGCAGCTTGAATAGTACGGGATAACAAGAAGAAAAATGCCGCTGTTTTATATGACCAAAAACCGAATCGGTCTTCTAGAAAAGAGTAAATAGAAACAAGGTTCAGCTTATAATACAAGGGTAACAATACTGTTGCTATCACAGCATACCCCAATACATACCCCATTGTTGTTTGGAAATAGCTAAAGCCTGATGTCCCTACCCATCCTGGAAGGGATACAAATGTTACGCCCGATAAGGTTGCTCCAATCATTCCATAAGCCACAAGATACCAAGGAGAATTCTTGTCAGCAGTAAAAAATGTTGTCTGTGTTGCACCTCTTGCCGTTACATAGGATATCAACAACACTCCTGAAAAATAGATGCCTATCAGAAGCAAGACCAATGTTGGTGTCATATCTTAAAGAATCATCATAGAAGTGGTCAATTCGCTGTCCCACTTCATTTTTTGGGATTTCATAAAAAATTTATCCTGCAATTTAATATCTCTCTGCAAACTCTAATGTCATTCATCAAAATTTATAATTAACACCCCTCGGTCTTAGGGCGAATACCCGTTTACCTTTTGCAAACATTTGCCTTTTTCCAATCCCTATTCTTTGACAGGAATGATTTTCACCGTTCCTTTGTTATTTAATTCGCTGAACAATTCATTGACTTGGAGAGTTTAGCACCTAAACAAGGTATTAATATCTAACAAACGATTCTTTTCAAGATGCCTGATATCAAATACAACAAGGACGAACTGTATCCAAAAAACGTATCTATATACACAGAAGCAAACCCTAACCCTAACTCCATGAAGTTCATGTTGAGCTTTATGCTGATAGAAAATGGGGACAACTTTGACTTCCCTGATCTGGAAAGTGCGAAAAACTCTCCTTTGGCAACATCTTTATTTCAAGAATTCCCATTTGTTGAGCGTGTATTTTTCATGAGCAACTTCGTTACGCTTACGAAAAATGACAGCACAGAATGGATTGAAGTAATCAATGATGTCAAAGCCTTTATCAAGAATTTCTTTGAAACAGGTCAAGAGGTTTTCAATGCAAACCAACCAGAGCAACAGTTGATCATTGATACTGACTCTGAAGCTGTCAAAAAAATCAAAGGTGTATTGGATGAGTACATCAAACCAGCTGTAGAAATGGATGGCGGTGCTATTCAGTTCCACTCTTTTGACGAAGAAAGCGGTGTTGTAAAGGTTTTGCTTCAAGGTTCTTGCAGTGGCTGTCCTTCTTCCACTGTTACACTGAAAGCAGGCATTGAAAACATGCTCAAACGCATGGTCCCTTCAGTGAAGGAAGTAGTTGCTGAAGGTGTGTAAAAAGCAACACAGTAAAAGATAAAAGGCACTGTAACTTGAGGTTACAGTGCCTTTTGTTTTTAGAAGTTCATTCATAACTAAAACTTCTGTAAAATACTTTTCAGGTCATCAATAAAAGCCTGAAAACATTGTATTTCTACCGTTAGCCTTTCTTCTTCCTCTTTCTTAATAGAAATTGCTCTATACTTCTTCTTATCCTCTAAATGATGTTCATAGTAGAAGAGTTTGGTCTCGATTGCTTTTTGCGCTTCAGATTTCATTTGAGACAATGTAGTAAATAGGGCTTAACTATCAACATGTTAGACTAAATTTCTATTTATCTCAATTTATATAGGTGATTTATTTCCACCATCAAATTATTCTTACTCGAAGATTGGCTCAGTTGCATGCAGGTCTTTCAAGTCCATCACAAAATTCCCTTCCTTGTTTACCCTATAAGCACGTTTGAAACGCTTGTCCCAAACGAATTCTGATACATAATAAGAATGTCTTGAATGCAATACTTCTCCATAACTATCGTCGTAACCTTTTGTCAAGATTAACACTTCTGCCTCATTCTCAAGCATCTCTTCTTTGGTCACACCATACAATGGACTATCCGCATCAATAACATGTACAATCGTCCAGCTTAGCGGAAAGAAGTGAATCTTGTCAATCTCTAACGTTAATTCGTAATAATGTCGGTGAAACAAACCATCTTCTTCCTTTTGTTCAATCGCAAAAATGACGATCGCCTCCATCTCCATCAGGGTATTTTTTCGCTTATTCGCAATTCTGAATTGTAAACTTGGCGTGGAACTACCTCGATAAGGGGTGATCAATAAGCTTTCACTGTAAAGAATATTGGCCGATGGCTTGGAGAATCGGGCAAATAGCAAACCTGTTGCCATAGCCGAGATCATCAAGCCTGTAAGTGCTTCCAAGCTGGCAACCATACTCGTTAGCATTCCTTCTGGAGATAATGCCCCATACCCTACTGTTGTAAAAGTTTGAACACTAAAGAAAAAGGTAGTAGCAAAGTCTTTCGTACCTCCCAATGGTACTGCTCCTGAAATATGCTCAACTCCTATCAGGAAATAAACAACAGCAAATACAACATTGATTCCTAACAGTAAACCAATCAGCATTACCAAAAAATTAGTCCACGAAGTGGTCAGCAGCCAATGGTACATGGCTTTGCCTCTAGATTCAACCCCTATACGGTGTACATTAAAACTTCCATCCTTATTGATAATCCTGCGGGCTTTCTGATAATATTTTACACCTAACCCCGGGTCTTTCACTTCCTTTGCCATAGTCTGTCTGTTAGTAAAACCCAAAAAAGTAGTTATCCTATTACCTTTTCAATTGATAATCAAGACAACTGACTAATATAAAAATGTTTCTGAAAAATAGGATATAAGCCATTGCTTTGCTTACATCTATTTACATATTCATAAAAATAAAAAGCATAAAACATCCATTTTGTTTTATGCCTTTCTTCAGCGTGACTATGTCAATGCCTTATTTTCCGTTAATCCACCTTTTTGTAACCTGAGCTACTCTCTCCCCTAAAAACTCAGCAGTTTTAAGATCACTGTCCAAAGGTGCTTTATCAGGTCCTTCATCTACATTCGACTGTGTCATTAAACCTGAGTAGGCTCCTATCCTATTCAAATCATCTACACTTCCTCCTGAGGAGTTATTGCCAGGCAGTATGCCCATACTTGTCCAGATCATACTCTGCTGCATGGCAAAAAGGTAAATATCTCCCAATGTATTTAGCTTGTCCCCACTCTGTGAACCTGAATTGGTAAAACCTGCCGCAATCTTGTCTTTCCATGCCTGGCTCTGCCATTTTTTGGATGCAGCTTCCAAAAACTCCTTTAACCCTGCCGAGACACTGCCCATATAAGTAGGAGACCCAAAAATAATAGCGTCAGCTCCGTCCAGACTGTCTAACTGATCAATTGCTTCTTTGGCTGTCAGTAACGTAACATCTGCACCTCCTTTTTTAGCACCATCCGCAACTGATTTGGCAACTTTTTCGGTATGCCCATATTGGCTGTGATACACAACAAAAATTTTCATAGCTGTTTATTTTTATGCGATGAGATTAGAATAACAGGCTCTGGATAGAACCTTTAGGTTGGTGTAATGAAAATACAAAATAGTAAAGAACTTACCTTAATTCTAAAGGCTAAAAAGTGTAAAGCCCACTACTGTACCTCCATTAATCATAAGAGCAGGGATAAAAGTCGGTAATCAATTCACCTGACTAAAACTCTGGTCATCCAAGGTTAGTGAAAAGCTGAACATTCCCCGATCTTTCCACAAATACCCTTTGGTTATGTTAGCTGTCTTTGTTGGCACTTTCACAAAAAACATCCCATTGATCATAAACAGAAACTCATAACTTTTTCCCACTTCAAATTGCTCAATCGGAATCGCATATTCATAAACTCCTTCTGCCACTTCTTCCATTTCCATATTCCCCACTTTCCAATCACTTATATCTCCTACCAGACATACAGTCTTCACATAGATATTCGTCACATACACATGTGACCATTCCAATGGAATAATATCCGTGAATTTGTTCAAGTCACAGCGGAAAACCACATTTCTTCCTTCCTTATAATACCCTTGCTGAACTAGTTCTCTTTCTGATCTGAAAAGAAAGTTTTTTGAATTATAAAAACGGAAATGGTAAGGCGTGCCAATAGCATTGCTGACATAAAAAGGTGGTTCTACCCAGTTCTCTCCATTGACCCTAAACTTGAACTCTGTATTCTGTATCGCAGAAAGTGGTTTGGTAAATGTATAAGTACCATCAGGCTGACGAAACATTGGCTCGCGCTCCCATGCATTGAACTCTCCCGCAATATCTACCGTTTCAATGTTCATCGTATCCAAAAAGGCCTTGATACCATTATCCTTATCAGTAGTGGATACATAATCATCTTTATCAAAATAAAACGTGACAGTACTATCCGAAAGCTTATAACCCAACTCAGGTCGGTCTACCACATTGGGCAGCTCCAAAACCAAGACAGAGAAAGGTAGGGCATGGATGGCATTTTCAGCTATATCAGAGAAAACAACAAAAGTATTATTGATCAGAAATGTGAATTCAGCACCATACTTATTATTCAAATCCTTTTTGTGGACTTTAAGCTGATAGTAACCATCTCTGACCTTATCCATTTTCCAGCCCGGCTCAGTCCAGAAGTTGAAGTCTCCAAGCAAATGTACTGTTTCAATATCTACCTCATCCTTATCAAAAATAAACTTACCATAAACCAAGTGTTGCAAGTCCATATAGTCTCCCCAGAAATCATGAAAACAATGCTTCCCATCAAAAGTCTTATGGTAAAAATTATACTCAGTTACATCGAAATAAAAAACAACCGTATCTCCTTCCAGCCTGTAAGCAATCGTCTGGGATTTCTGGCTACCATTCTCTTTCTTCAATTCCTGAAGGACCAAATTAGGACCATCATTACAAGAGAACAATAACAGCATCATTATGAATATCATTAACCTAAACATACCTGACTGGAGTTTCAAAGTTGTAGCGCAAAACGGAGTCTGCTTAAATTTAAATTCTCTCCTTTTTCACCAAAACAAAAATAGTGAGGGTAAAATGCACCGGTACAATGGTGAACGGCAACCATAAGTCTTGCTTTTTGCTTTACACCCTGCCCTTTATGCTTCTCACCCTTTTCGCCTGTCCTTCTCAAATCTGTTTGATATCTTCAATAAAGTGAAATGCACTGAATCTGATTCCTGTTTTGTTATTCTATAAATAAGCCGTAAAGTATATGACTTTCATCCCCATAAAACAGTTCCTAAGAAAAGACATATTCTGGTACATACTGCTTTGGCTAGCTGTATATGGCTTTTACCTTTACCAGAATACCTTCTACGAGGTACATTACCTCGGTAGCTTCTTTTACTATGCAGGTACGATTCTGCTGATGATGGTAGTTTACACTATTGCGGTCTTTATCAATATTGGTTTTCTTGTTCCAAACCTACTTTATAGAAAACGCTACAAACTTTTCATTCTCTTTTTCCTGCTTTGTGCTGTCTCTTTGGGTTGGGTGGTCTCTCAGATAGAGTACCACTATATGATCAAATACTATGTATTGAAAGAATGGGAAAGGGCAATCAACTGGACATGGCTCAACAACTCTTTACTGATTATCTTCTACTCTACTTTGGTGTTTGCTATCAACAGCGTATTACGACGGATTCAGGAAGAAAAATTACGCTTAGAAATAAAAGAGAAACAACACTTTGCTGAGGTTCAGTTTTTACGAGCCCAATTCAGTCCTCACTTTCTTTTCAATACCATCAACACCATTTTTCTGCTAATTGGAAAAGACTCTCAAAGAGCCAAAGAAACGCTACTTACGCTATCTGAGATGCTCAGGTATCAACTCTATGAATGTAATGGGAAGTATATCAATATTGAACAGGAAGTGGACTATCTCAAAAACTATATAGGCATACAGCGTATGCGGAAAAGCAAGCTGATAGACATCAATGCCAATTTTGACAGTAACCTCAATAACTTTCAGGTAGCTCCATTAATGCTCCTGCCATTTGTAGAAAATGCGTTCAAATATGTCTCCCACTTTCCTAATAAGCGGAATTACGTAGATATTGACCTGAGACGGGAAAGCAATGACCTCGTTTTCCATATTTCCAATTCAAAGGAGACCAAAAACTTTGAAGCTCCTGACGTGGAAAAAAAATACAAAGGTATTGGCATCAAGAATGTCAAAAGACGCCTCGAGTTACTTTACCCTGAGCAATACCAGCTGGATGTTAAAGATGTTACAGAGTGCTATACCGTTAAACTTAAACTTTCCATACAGGAATAAATTTCTGCTACACTAGAGATACTGGTTATGAGAAAAATTCAGTGCCTGATTATTGACGATGAAGAGCTGGCTAGAGAAGGTATAGCCGAATATGTAACAGATGTTCCATTTCTGAATACAGTATGTACCTGCGAAAGTGCCATACAAGCTCAACAGGTCCTACTGGAACATAAAGTTGACCTGATCTTTCTGGATATAAATATGCCTCGTATCTCAGGGCTGGATTTTCTGAAAATGCAGGCTAACCCACCTATGGTCATCATCACTACTGCCTACCCTCAATATGCCCTGGAAGGGTACGAACTCAACGTCTTGGATTACCTTGTCAAACCCATTCCTTTCGAACGCTTTCTGAAAGCTGTCAACAAAGCCTATGAACAGTTTGAGCTTTTGCACAAAGAAGTTTCCCCACCTGTTGACAACGAAGATTACATTTTCATCAAGGAAGATTTTCAATACCGCAAGATCAAGCTTACCGATATTCAATATGTAGAAGCTCAAAACAACTACATACGCATTATCACAACTGATGGGGAACACCAAACGCTCTATACGCTCAAGGAAATTGAAAAAAGACTGCCTGAAAAAAAATTCCTCCGTGTTCAGAAATCTTTTATAGTCAACATAAAACATGTCGATGCTGTAGAGGGGAATATGCTAATGGTTGGCGATACTGCCATCACGATGAGCCGTAGTCTCAAGCAAGAAGTGATGGACAGAATATTCAAAGGAAAATATGTAGGCAAATAAATAAAAAAGCTCGGCCACTGTTTAGTCACCGAGCTGCTTCCCTTTATTATGGTTTTTATTCTCCACCAATGATGATAAGTCTACGCTTTCTTTTCTTTCTCTTATTCACACGTTTCTTGACATCTTTTTCAGTAGAGTAAGGTTTTGTCTTTTGTGTATGCTTTGCATCTCCTCTATGAATATCTCCATACTTTTGGTTCTGTCTCAAGGTGTATGGATTTCCTCTCAATGCTTTTTCACCAAACATACCATGCCTGTGTTCTTGCTGTACCTTACAGCTCTTAATAGGGCAAATAGGTAACCTTTGTAAGATGGCATATGAAAGTTTCACTTCAAACGATGGACGAATCGTACCTGACTTGTCGTAGTTTGATGTTGTATTTAGTGCTGCTGAAAGTCCTTCAATCTGGTTTCCAATGGCAAAATCCATCTTGACAAGTGGCGTCAACAAAAGTCGGTCTGTTACATACACCTGATAACCTGCTCCGAGTCCAAGCCCAAAACCATTGCTGCTTGATGTAAATGAAGTTACAGGAGGTGCTGTCGGATTGTTCGGATCATTAGCGGGTAACTCCAAGCCATTTACATTGGCTTTCATCATATAGAATGTCGGCGAAACCCTCACAAAAAAGCTTTCTTTCACCTTAGGCAACAATCTGTTTTCAAAAAACTTGAATAGGTAAACATCTCCATCCAATGAGATATTATTGAACCTGACTTTCATATCAACTGCAGATTGTCCCTCAGCACCCGATGACGATGTCTTGAATTTCGAAACTGTAAAGGAAGCACCTACCGTAATACCATCATACACCAGAAAGTCTGCAGCTGCCCCAAAACGGAAGCCATGCTCCAAGTTGGGTAAAAACAAAGCATTATCAGGTTGGTTATTAAATTCATCAATGGCCTTATTCCATTTGGATGAAAGCATATATTCATAACCAACTCCTGCTCCTGCTTTCAAAACAGCATGTTGCGCAAAAAGGCTGGTTCCTGAAAAGAGTAGAAAGAATGCAATCAGTAATATTTTCATTCAAAAAAGGTTTTCCTGCAATTTCGTACAGTTCATTGATTAACGAGTGTAACAACAATAGGACTTTTTAAAGTTTTGCAGTTACAAAAGTACAAGTATATTTTTGTTATCTGGAATGAAGCAAGTTTCTTACCAACATTACAGGGCAAAGATAGGGCTTTAACAGTTCAATAAACTACTGAATTCGACACTTAATCACTAGTTCATAAAATGAAATTAACATTCTATAAATACCAAGGCACTGGAAATGACTTTGTCATGATTGATGACCGCAACGAACAGTTTGATATCAATGACCAAAAGTTGGTAGAGTTGCTTTGTCATCGCCGATTTGGTGTAGGTGCAGATGGATTAATTTTACTCAGAAATCATACTGAGCATGATTTTGAAATGGTATATTTCAATGCTGACGGAAAAGTCGGGTCCATGTGTGGAAATGGCGGAAGATGTACAGTACACTTTGCTCACTTCTTAGGATTATTCAATAACAGCACAACTTTCTGGGCAGCGGATGGACTACATGAAGCTTTTATTGAAGACGGACTCGTACACCTCAAAATGAATGCTCCTGCTGAAATTGAGCAAGGGGATGATTATTTCTTTATGGATACTGGGTCTCCACACTATGTTCAGTTTTTACCTGAGGTAATGGAACTGGATGTCTTTAAGGAAGGTCGAAATATCCGTTACAATGACCGTTTCAAGGCTACAGGAACCAATGTCAACTTCGTAGAGCAAACAGCGCCTCAATCACTGACAGTTCGTACATACGAAAGAGGTGTAGAGGACGAAACACTCTCATGTGGTACTGGCGTTACAGCTTGTGCAATTGCGGCAAGCCTACAAGGTGCCAGCAGCCCTGTTGCTGTCAAAGTGATGGGCGGTCAGCTTCAAGTCTCTTTCGACAAAGAAGGTGAGCAATACAGTAATGTATTTTTGATCGGTCCTGCACAGATGGTATTTAAAGGAGAATGGTCTCTGTAACTGGTTATGGCACCTTCTCTAAAATTGAATATTTAGAGAAGGTGCACGAAACCTTTATCAACCATTTAGAAAAATCATGGAACTTATTAAATTGTAAAAAGCCTGAAGTGTTCAGCACCAAAAGGCTTCCTAACTACTGATGAACACCATATATCAAACACCCCAAAAACTGTTCGGAGAGAGTTAAGAGAAGTCATACAATGAAGACTACTGCCATAGCAAGACGATAGTCCGACTTTCAAAAAGCTTATCAACTGAATCCACAAAGGCTTTTTTAACTTGATATTCCTACCATCAAAGACTTGCTAAAATATGAGACAAACCAGTGCGCTGCTCTTACTGATTGGCTTGGTTGCCATGGTCGGCTGTAGATCAGCCCTACAATCAGCTGATAGACGCTTTGAACGAGGAGAATACAATACCGCAATCAACATCTATGATGACATCCTGAAAAAAGGCTCCTTGCCTGAAAGCAAGCAGAAAATTGCCTATTACAGAATGGGAGAATCCTACCGCCTTTCCAATAGGCTTGTAGAAGCTATGCCCTACTATAAGCAAGCAAAAGACCTAGGATATGTTCCCGATGGCGTGAAATACTATTACGCAATGGGTCTGAAACAGAAAGGTGAATACGACAAAGCTGTCAACCTGTTCAACGAATACATCCGTGAAGGACAGAATTTTGACCTTCAACGCCTGGCTCGAACCGAAGTCAAAGCCATAGAAGAAATCAAAAAACTCCAAGAGCCTGACCCTTTTATCTTTATCAACAACTGCGCTTCCCTTAATACTTCACAAGCAGAATACTCACCAATCTACTGGAACGACCAATTGGTTTATACCGCAGCACGAGACACTGATATCATTTATGAAGGTACTGGTGGAGGCTATACAGACCTATACCTGTACAATTACATGGAATCTCCAGACAGTTGTGCCGGTACTTCCATTTACTTGGATTCACTTGTCAACACCCCTGGCTTACATGAGGCTTCTGCCACATTCAGCAAGGATGGTAAAACCATGATATTTGCACGAAGCAGTTCTGCTAAACGGAAAGAAGAGTATAAGGAAGTAAACCTTTATGAGTCTGTTTGGAATGGAGATGCTTGGTCTGACCCTGTATTAATTCCTATCAGCTTGCCTGATCAATGGGATGCTTGTCCGGCTCTTTCGCCAAATGGTGAAACGCTTTACTTCGCTTCCAATCGTCCAGGAGGCTACGGAGGGGTCGATATTTACCGTGCAACCAAAGACTATAAAGGAGAATGGGGCAATGTCCGTAATATGGGTAGCAAGATCAATTCAAGAGGTAATGAGATGTTCCCTTACGTTAGCAAGGATGGCAAACTTTATTACTCTTCTGATGGTTTACCAGGTTTAGGAGGATTGGATTTATTTGTCGCTACCCGTAAAGATGGTAAGATCTCTGTCAAGAATATGGGGGCGCCATTCAACTCTCCTGCAGACGATTTCGGCATCAGTTTCAAGGATAAGAAAAACGGTGTATTTACATCGAATAGAGAAAGTGATATGGCCAAAGGCAATGACGACATCTATTTCTTTGAAGACCGTACTCCACTCCTCAAACCTATTAGGTACTTCCTTGCTGGTACAGCAGTAGAAAAGAAAGACACAACTGAAGTGATTTTAGCCAATGTCAGTTTACAGCTAGTAGATGAAGGTGGTAAAATTATCGATGAAGTTACTTCGGATGAAAAAGGATATTTCCGTTTTACCCCACAGCTCGTAATGGGACCTGAATATGAAATTGTATCTGACAAGGTTAACTACCTTAAGGATACTACATCCTATACCACAGCTGATAAGGAGGTAGAACAGGAAGATGTAAAAGACCGTCCTGAGAAGATTGTCGATATTGTACTTGAAACAAAGGTTGACCTAACAAAAGACTTCTATGAGGAGTTAATACGTGAAGGTGAAATCACTCTGAACAATATCTACTATGATTTTGACAAATGGGATATTCGTTCAGATGCCGCCAAGGAGCTCGACAAATTGGTACAGTTCCTTCGCCAACACCCTGAGGTGAAGATTGAACTGGGTTCACATACTGACGACAGAGGTGGTGACCGCTACAACCAGAAGCTGTCACAGAAAAGGGCCGAATCTGCTGTGGAATACCTCACTTACAGAGGAATTGATGCTAGCCGCTTGGTACCACGCGGATACGGAGAAGAACAACCAGTAATCTATAATGCCCAAACTGAAGAAGAACATCAGCTAAACAGGCGTACTACAATAGCGTTACTGGAAGGAGAAGAGATATTTGATCAATATTAAAATAAAAGACAAAAATTCAGATTGGAAGTGCTGCCGACTGAGGCATAACAAATGCCCAGTCATTGCTTGTGGTACTTCCAATTTTATTTCATTGTCATGCACGATATAGAACCTTATTATGGATGGGAAAAGTATTATGTGGCAAGCAATGATGAATACTCCCCTTTTTATGGCAGAGAATACATCATCACACATTATACTCAGGAGATTTACGGTTACTATATCCACCCGATGTGGGACAATATAGGATCCGAGACTTTGTACATTAAGATTCTCTATGTCCATTACGGTGAAGGGTTTGCCATCATCGAATTACTGGGAGAATGGAATGACACACTCTACAATGATGTAATGTACCTCAAGAGGAACGTGATTGACCTGATGATAAATAAGGGCATCAACAAGTTTATCCTGATTGGAGAAAACATACTTAACTTTCACGGTTCTGACGAGTGTTACTACGAAGAGTGGTTTGAAGATGTAGAAGACGGTTGGGTTGTGGCTATCAATTTCAGAGATTTTGTACTGGATGAAATGTCACATTACAATATTGACTGGTACATCAACTGGGGAGGCAGTCTGGACATTGCCAATTGGCGAACATTTCTTCCCGTCAAACTGTACCAAATCATTAAACAGCAGATTACGTTCAGGCTTGGGGAATAAAGTCTTCTGCTGTTAACGTGTATTTTACGTTCAATTTTATATAAAAAGTATTCAAACTGTTATAATTGCACCTCTGTTGGGAAAGCCCCCTTCAGAGTGTGCATTTTTTTTATGTTAAAACCCTGAAGACGTCCTCAATAGAAGACGTATTATAGGAAACGTTTCACAGTTATGTTTGATTTTAAAGAGATTGTATCCGTATCACTGATTCTTTTCTCAGTGATTGATATGATGGGAAATATTCCGATCATCATTAACCTTCGTGCAAAAGAAGGACATATTGAGTCAGAAAAAGCAACACTTGTAGCTGGGGTTATCATGATAGCCTTCCTATTTGTTGGTGAAAAACTGCTAGGGTTATTAGGTATTGATGTAGCCTCGTTTGCAGTAGCTGGTGCATTGGTCATCTTTTTCTTGGGACTTGAAATGATTCTAGGTATTACCATCTTCAAGGAAGATCCTAACTCAACAAGTGGATCAATTGTGCCGTTAGCCTTTCCTCTAATTGCAGGAGCTGGTTCACTGACCACAATCCTTTCACTTAAAGCTGCCTATGGTCAGTTCAATATCCTCATCGGTATTATCCTGAACCTTGTATTAGTATATGCTGTTTTGAAAGGGTCCAAATGGATACAATCAAAGCTTGGTGACAATGGTACAGGAGTTTTAAGAAAAATCTTCGGCATTATTTTGCTGGCTATTTCCATCAGGCTGTTCAAAGATAATATTATGAACCTCTGAGACATCCATACTATCAAAATATATAACACTGATGAACACTAACGAAAAAATATTGGCTGCGGGAAAAAGAGTCTTCAAAATTGAAGCGGAAGAAATCGCAGCCCTCTCAGACAAACTCACTGATGACTTTGCAGGTGCAGTCCAAGCAATTCTTGACTGTAACAACGGTAAAGTGATCGTATGTGGCATGGGTAAATCAGGACATATTGGAAAAAAAATCGCTGCTACACTGGCTAGTACAGGTACGCCAAGCTTCTTTATGCACCCTGCTGAAGCTTTCCATGGCGATTTGGGTATGATTACCAAGGATGATATTTTCATTGGCATCTCCAACTCAGGAGAAACGGAGGAGTTGATCCGCCTGATTCCTGCTGTAAAAAGAAACGGCAACAAGTTTATCTCTATCTGTGGGCGTGCTGAATCGACGCTAGTTCGTAACTCTGATTTCTTCCTTGACATTTCAGTCAGCAAAGAAGCCTGTCCATTAGAATTGGCTCCTACGTCATCTACCACTGCTACTTTGGCTATGGGAGATGCTTTGGCTGTTGCCCTGATGGAGGAGAGAAACTTCAAACCTGAAAACTTTGCCATGTTCCATCCAGGAGGCAGTTTAGGCAGAAAGTTACTGACAAGAGTCAAAGATGTAATGCGATCGGAAAGCCTTCCATTTGTGACTCCTGACACTACTTTTCAAGACCTGATTCTGAAAATGAGTGAAGGGAAACTAGGTTTGGCGATGGTTGTAGAAGATGAGCAGCTAATCGGTATCATTACTGATGGAGACCTGCGTCGTGCTTGGCAAAAATACCAACAGCTTTTTGACAAGAAAATTGAAGATATCATGACTCGCGACCCTAAAACCGTGACAGCAGACATGATGCTAGCCGAAGCCGAAAAAATGCTAATCGACAACAAGATCACTTCTCTTGTTGTGGTAGAAAATGGCAATAAGAAACCTGTTGGAGTGATGCAGCTTTACGCTATCTGATCTCCTTTTCGATTATAATACAAAAAGGCAGTTTGCACCTTTTCGGGTAAACTGCCTTTCTTTTTTTCGGTTGCCTAATAGGTTTGAAGTTATTAGGTCATAGCTTTTAGCCCCCAATTTTGGAGTAATGTACTATCCTCTAACGGATATGTTAGTCATGCATTTCTAGAGTCCTTGAATTCTCAAGTACCTTGCAGGAATGATCTGCTCAGCCCAATCCATAAGAATGGCAGTGTGTAATCGAACATTGCAACATGTTAGTAGATGGTTGTAAGTACTGTTTGTAGTTTTGAGTTTTTAGCTAAATTATTTGGTTCTTCCTTTCCACAGAGAACCGCTTGTGGTAGTAAATTCTTTTTTAATATTTAGAGCCGAGTGGCACAACCTGTGGATACAACAGTAAAATTAACCGAGTAGCACCTTTCGGTGCCGTTGAATACATATAGCCAAGTAGCACAGGTTGTGTGTAGTAAAAGTGTGTGAGTATTTTTTAGCCAAGTAGCACATTTAGTGCTTTGTCTGTGTCAGTTAGTATAGTGTGAAATGTGGTAAATGTTTATCACTTATAATACTTTGGGAAAATGGGTTATAAATCACGTCTAAACATCAATATAAACAGTCTCTATTTTACATTCGGAACTATTTGAGAAATTGCTTAAGACATGTAGCTGTTTGTATTTTTTCCTTATTTCAAAGGTAATAGGGCAACTGTGCTTTTCTCTTGTAAAAAAGCGACAAAATTGCCCGTTATCAGAGTTTTATGAGGGATTTTCAACGAATGTACATAAAGTTATCCGTCATTTTTTCAACTGTTTGTAAACTGCCATCCCTCATTCTTGCTCAATGACACCACAACCGATTCTTTTTCCTGCATTTCCTGAAGGCTGTGAGGTGAAATCGTCTTCTCCTGCATGGATGATAACCGATTTCCCTATTACGTCCTTGGACTCATTTCCACATCCCACACACCACTCATCAGTAAAAAATGTCAAAGTTACCTTTCCATCTTCACCTGTTTCCAGATTACCAATATCCCCTTTATGATATGGGCCATCGTTGCCTATTTTACCATGATCCTTATCCATCGGATTCCAATGCCCTCCAGCTGACTTGCCATCTTCAGCAGAGCAGTCTCCATTCTCATGTAAATGTATAGCATGTGTACCAGCTGGCAGTCCTTCTACCTCTACCTTCATCGTGACTTTGTCTCCTTCATACAAAAAAGTGATCTCTCCTTTTACATTGCTCCCACTTGCAGCACCGATATGGGCTACTGCCTTTTTAGGGGCTACAGCATTTCCAATAATAGGAGAGTCGCCTTCTGAATACTCTGCCACTGTTTTGTCTTTTTCTTTGTTTTCTTGGGGCGTACCGCACGACATACATCCACATATCACCAGCAGCACCATTAGATCACTATCTTTCATATATCACTGATTATGTTACAATTGACATCCCCCTCTTCATCAACTCCACATACTCTGTTAAGCGTAAAAAAGCCCAATAGGTTCAACATATAAACACCCCGAAGCCCTGTCAGTAATGGAATAGTGATAAATATTGATTCACATAAACACTCTTCGTGGTATATCAAGCAAATGTTCCTAACTTTGTCTATCTGCAACAACTCAAACACAATCACGCGTGAAGACGGAAGGCATGGACAAGTACCTGCAAGAACAGGACGGAACATTTGACGAACAAATTTCAATTTATGGCGCTAGGGAAAACAACCTCAAAAACTTTGATGTAAGCTTCCCTCGCAACAAGCTAATCGTAATTACTGGCATCAGTGGCAGTGGCAAGTCGTCATTGGCATTTGACACTATCTATGCAGAGGGTCAGCGCCGCTACATGGAGAGCTTTTCAGCATATGCCCGTTCGTTTATCGGGAATATGGAAAGGCCTGACGTGGACAAAATCGAGGGACTTAGTCCTGTTATCTCAATTGAGCAGAAAACCACTTCCCGCAACCCTCGATCTACTGTAGGGACTACTACCGAAATCTATGACTTCCTAAGACTTCTGTATGCTAGGGCTGGCGAAGCCTTCTCTTATGTTACAGGAGAAAAAATGGTTAAGCAGACCGAAGACCAGATCATTGAGCTAATCATGGACAAATATGATAGCAAGAAAATGGTCATTCTGGCGCCTGTTGTCAAAGGACGTAAAGGACATTACCGTGAACTTTTTGTCCAATTGCGCAAACAAGGTTTCGGGAAAGTGCGTGTAGATGGAGAAATAATGGACCTAGTTCCAAAAATGCAGGTAGACCGCTACAAAACCCACGATATTGAAATCGTGGTGGATAGGGTTATTGTAAAAGAAGAAGACCGCTTCCGCATTACACAGTCTATCAAGACGGCTATGCAACATGGAGAAGGCATCATGATGATTTACCTTCCGGATGAAGCTGAGGGGAAAAACGTTAAACATTTCTCCAAACACTTGATGGACCCTGTATCAGGTATATCCTATGATGAACCTGCACCAAACATGTTCTCCTTTAACTCACCTTATGGGGCCTGTCCTACCTGTAACGGTATTGGTGAAGTGGAGGAAATCACCAAGGAATCCATCATTCCTGATCCAAAGCTAAGTATCAGCCGAGGAGGAATTGCGCCTCTTGGTGAATACCGTGATATCTGGATTTTCAAAAAAATCGAGGCAATCCTCAAGAAAAGAAAACTGAGTCTTTCCACACCAATTAACAAGCTTCCAGAAGATGTATTAGATATCTTGCTCTACGGCTCTGATGAAGAAGTGGAGGTGGAATCTACAAAATACCCTGGCACCAATTGGCATACAGACTTTGAAGGGGTTATCAACTTCCTGAAACGCCACTCTGAATCAGAAAAGATGCGAGAGTGGACAGAAGAATTTTTGGTAATCAATACTTGTCCAGACTGTCATGGTGGCCGACTAAAGAAAGAGGCTTTACACTTTAAGATTGATGAAAAGAACATTGCCGAATTGGCACAAATGGACATCAATACTTTGAGTGAATGGTTTGTTGGTATTGAGTCCCGCCTATCTGAGAAGCAGAACATCATTGCCCATGAGATATTAAAGGAACTTCGTAAGCGAATCGGTTTCCTTTTAGATGTAGGGTTGGACTACCTTACTCTCAATAGACCTCTGAAGACACTTTCAGGCGGTGAAGCTCAACGTATCAGACTTGCTACACAAATTGGCACACAACTCGTTGGTGTTCTTTACATTTTAGATGAGCCTAGTATTGGCTTGCACCAGCGTGACAATATTAAACTGATTCACTCTCTGCAAAACTTGCGTGACTTGGGCAACTCTGTAATTGTTGTCGAACACGATAAGGATATGATGCTTGAATCAGACTATATCCTTGACATTGGTCCGGGAGCAGGTATTCATGGCGGTAAAGTAATTGCAGCCGGAACTCCAGCAGAATTCCTGAAACAAAAAAGCATGACCTCTGACTTCCTGCAAGGAAAGCGTCAGATTGAGATACCTGCCCAACGTAGAAATGGCAGCGGCGAAGTGCTGATAATTGAAGGTGCTTCAGGAAACAACCTGAAAAACGTCAGTGTAGAGTTTCCTCTCAGCAAGATGATCTGTGTAACAGGTGTATCAGGCAGTGGTAAATCAACCCTGATCCACGATACGCTCTACCCTATTCTTAACCAACATTTTTATAGGTCAAAGAAGGAACCGAAAGCCTACAAGCAGATTTCAGGCTTAGAACATATAGACAAAGTCATTGAGGTAGACCAATCACCAATCGGTAGAACTCCTCGTTCCAATCCTGCTACATACACAGGTATGTTTACAGATATCAGGGCAATCTTTGCTAACCTTCCCGAATCCAAGATTAGGGGTTACAAGCAGGGAGGTTCTCCTTCAATGTTAAGGGAGGTCGCTGTGAAGAATGTCAGGGAGGCGGCAAGAAACTGATTGAGATGGATTTCCTTCCTGATGTATATATTGACTGTGAAACATGTAAAGGCAAACGATACAACAGAGAAACCTTGGAAGTTCGTTTCAAAGGCAAGTCCATCTCAGATGTATTGGATATGACCGTGGAACAAGCGTTGGAATTCTTTGAGCACCAACCTAAAATTCTTCGTAAGGTAAAAGCCTTGAATGATGTAGGACTAGGTTATATCACGCTTGGACAGCATGCCACAACCCTCTCAGGAGGTGAGGCTCAAAGGGTCAAGCTAGCTACTGAACTTTCCAAACGAGACACAGGCAAAACATTCTATATTCTGGATGAACCTACTACTGGACTCCATTTTCAGGATATCCAACACTTGCTTGATGTTGTTCAGAAGTTGGTAGACAAAGGCAATACCGTATTGATTATTGAACACAACCTTGATGTGATCAAAGTGGCAGACCATATCATTGATCTTGGTCCTGAAGGTGGTAGTGAAGGTGGAACAATTGTCTGTACAGGTACTCCTGAAGAAGTTGTAAAGAATAAGAAAAGCTATACAGCCAAGTTCCTCAAAGAGGAGCTAAAGTAAGACAGGTTTAGTTCAGTAACTGGCATATTCCTTTTACTGAATTTCTCTTGTACAAAAAAAGCCCTACCGATTATCGGTAGGGCTTTTTGCTTAGTGTATGTATGAAAATGAATGTCTGTATTGATTACAGAGCAATTGTTTCTGTTACGTTAGTTTCGTTGCCTTTGATTTTCACGTAGTAGATACCACTGTCCAAAAGTCTCAGGTCAAGCTGCTTAACAGGCTTGAATCCGTTTACGAAACGAGTGCTGTACACTTCTTCTCCTACTTCGTTTGTAATCGTGATGTTCAGTACTTTTTCAGCTTGCTTGTTGAAGAACAGGCTCAATTCTTTGCCTTGCAGCTTGAATTGGTATGGCATGTCCTTGCTTGTCAGCTGGTAGTCTTTCATGATTACAGTTTTCGCATCTGTGATTTCCAGTTTTCTGATTACACGGTTGTCTTCAAACTGAAGCGTCATTGTGTATTCACCTTTTTGCAGTGCTGCGAAATCCAGTTTTGCAGAAGTTTCAGTAATACCTTCAAATTTGCGGTGCATTACCACTTTACCTTGTGCGTTGTTCAAGATGAAGTCAACTGCTTTGCCTTCCATGTCTTTAAGTACCAATGTAGCTACTTGCTGACCTGTCGCCACTTTGAAGCTATAAGTAATACCACCTAATGGTCTGTATTCAGCGTTTGCATTGATAAGTGTAAAGATACTTAGTGTCAGAACGGCTAGAATTGTCTTTAATGTTTTCATAGTTGTTCTCTTTATTTTTGATTTCTTAATTTCTTGTTTCTAAAAGTCAGACTACGAAATGTGTTAGGTTTTGATCTTAATAAATCAGGACTTTAGATTATTTGATTTTGTAGTCCCTTTGTCGTTGTCTGACAATACAAACATGAGGAAGAAATTTTTCACTAACAAACAGCTCAATATTAAAATAATATTAAGGTTATTTTTACATTTAAAAAATATTTTAAGTGGCGAAAAGTAACTTACAGAATATTATTCTAAGATAAAGTTACACTTCTAAAATTATCTATCTCCCTAAGTGAGTAAGAACAAATATGCTTTGTTAAGTGTGTTAGGAACATTAAAATCACTTTGAGTGAGTAACTTAAGTCACTGAAATTTTATTTTAACTTTTTTTAACTTTTATGAAGTTGATTTTTTGAACCAACAATGGAAAAACGAAAATTCGCTAAAGATTTTTGGACATAAAAAAGCCCTCTTTAGATTATTACAAGAGGGCTTAATTTAACTCTTTAACAAAGTCGCTTAAACATGGGCACCTTCCCCTTTAAAAGCTACTCTAGGCTTCAAGTTAAGAATCCTAAACATATGATTATCATCATTTTTCTCCGGATTTGGGGTAGTCAGCAACTTGTCTCCAGCAAAGATAGAATTGGCTCCTGCCATAAAGCACATCGCCTGCTCTGACAGTGGCATCTCCTTTCTTCCCGCCGAAAGCCTGACCATCGCTTTAGGCATCAAGATCCGTGCAGTGGCAATCATTCTTACCATATCCCATACCGGTACACGTTCGTTCCCTTCCATAGGTGTTCCTTCCACTGCCACCAACGCATTGACAGGTACTGACTCTGGATGCTTTGGCAAAGTAGACAAGGTATGCAACATACTGATTCGGTCTTCATGCTGTTCTCCCAAGCCAATTATTCCCCCTGAACATACATTGACATTGGCTTTCTGCAAATTGTGAATCGTATCCAGACGGTCATCAAATGTTCGGGTGGTAATTACCTTATCATAATATTCTTTACCTGTATCCAAGTTATGGTTGTAAGCATGCAGCCCTGCCTCTTTGAGTTTCTGGGCCTGCTGCTCGTTAACCATTCCAAGCGTAACACATACTTCCATTCCCATCCCGTTCACTTCCGAAACCACATTCAACAAAGTATCAAAGTCACGGTTTTCCCTCACTTCTCTCCATGCAGCACCCATACAGAAGCGTGTACTTCCTGCTTGTTTTGCCTGTTTTGCCTTTACGATAATGTCATCTGCTCCCATCATTTTTTCAGGCTTTACATGTGTATTGTAACGAACTGATTGCGAACAGTATGAACAGTCTTCTTTACAACCACCTGTTTTGACAGAAAGCAATGTACAAACCTGTACCTCATTCGGGTCATGAAACTCACGATGCACAGTTCCAGCCCTATACATCAACTCCATAATAGGAGTGTTATAAATTTCTGTAATTTCTTCTCTAGTCCAGTTATTTCTGATTGTTGAAATGTCTTGCATATTTGTTTTGGTTAGTGATTGTCAAATCTTTTTAGCTACAATGTATATTGGTTCGTAGGTGAGCTTTACTCCTCCTGCTATGCTGAATCTGTCTTGATAGGATTCACAAAAATGTCGGAGTTGTTCCTTCCCCCAATGTTGCCTACTCAAACCCGTGACGCCTGTCTGCCTCAAATGTTTCAACACTTCAATTGGGTTTTCAAAGACGAGTACTTGCTGTTCTTGCTCAGCTTGGCTTATCTCAAAATAGGGACTGAGCATATCCGTAAGTTCATGCAAACATGGATAGTCTAAACCTGCTCCAGTCAATGCTCGGATTTCTTGCATATTGGCAGGTCCAAATGTTGAAAATGCCAACACTCCTTCTACCGCCATATGCCTATGAAGTCGCTTAGCAAAAGCTGGAAAGTTCGCTATCCATTGAAAGGTTGCACTAGAAGCAACCAAATCCAGCTGTTCCGGTAAAGCTTTCTGCTCAATATCTCCTACCAATGGAAAGGCACTATCAACTAGGCTCAGACAATTGTTCACAGCTTCGAATACCAAATCATTGAGCCAATACATATGAAAGGGTAATGCCTTTAATTTCTTTGTCAGGAAACCCGTTCCACACCCAATCTCTAGTATTCTTTGCGGTTTGACAGATTCATTCTCCAGCAACCCAAAAAGCCGATTTACCATATGTCGCTGGACAACTGCCTCACTTTCATATGTAGCAAAATTGTTACGAAAGCGCTCAGCCACTAGCTGCTTATCAATACTGACTGTTACCATTGTTCTGCTACTTTATCTTGCCTCAAAAAGAACCCTTCTGGAGACAGTAACTCCACCATCATACTGTCCCAAGTTTCCCATCTGTAAAATGGAAAATGAGGCAAAGGCAACTGCTTGGTAGGTACATTCAGCTCCTCACCCCAGAATTGCAGCTGATGTTTTGCAGGAAAAATAAGGTCTTCACTGCACACCAAAGCCTTATCAAAAGCACTTGAACTAATCCATTCGTCTGCGACCTTTATTCTAAACTGTTTCAGTTCTTCGCATTGACTTTCTAAAGACCTCAATGGACTAAACTTCTGGTATTGTTGAAAATAACTACCACACATTCTTCTGAAGAACTTTTGCCTTGTTACCTGAGAAAAGTTAGCAATGGTACCATCGAAAATCACAGGAGGTATCCCAAGATGCTCATCTATTGGCATCAATGTTCCATTTACCGCTATTCGAGTCCGAAAGCTTGAAAGCCATTCTGTTGGCATTTGTGAGGCTACCCAGACTCCTAAAGACCAAGCCACCAGTTCTGCATTTTTGTACCTACTTATCTCACTTTTCGCAACAGGGAGGTTTAGGTCATTATAGTCATACAGCATCAGCACATCCCAGTTCTCAGCTTGCAATTGACTAAATGGATGTACATCCTGCCCCCACCCTGCAAAAAAGACTAACAGCCGATCACCTTTTCCTTTTTGAATCCACTCTTTTTTCATGGTTGAATCGTTTTCTGTTGGTTCAGATGTTTTACTATCTCTCCAGTGCAACTCAGCAATGGCAAAAGCTGCTGCTTGCTGATAGATGATGTGAGAGACAAGCGTAACCTTGCCTGATTTACAGGGACAGTTGGTGGTCTTACCGGTAAAGTCATATAGTGGTAGCTTTCCAGCTTTTCAGCTAATGAAATCGCACCTTTCACTTCTCCTGTAATAACAGGGATGATATGACTAGAGGAAGGCATTAACCACCCTTGCAGCTCAAGCTGTGACCGAAGCCAAAGGCTATTCTCTCTCAATGCTTTCCTCCTTTCAGTTAGCTTCGGCAATTGTCCCCAAACATGAAGAGACCATTGGACCTGAACAGGAGGTAATGCAGTAGAAAAAATTAGTGTTCTTGAACGGTTGATAAGAAGGTTTCGAATCAACTCATCCGTTACAACCAGTGCTCCATAAGAGGCGACTGCTTTCCCCAAAGGGCAAACAATCACATCTATCTGCCCGATCACATTCTGGAATTCGCAAAGCCCTAAACCCTTATTCCCAAATATCCCCACTGCATGTGCCTCATCTACATACAATAGTGTATTGTAAGTTTCCTTTAAGCTGACCAATGCATGTAAGTCAACAAGGTCTCCATCCATGCTAAACACGGACTCTGTCACAATCACTACATTCCTGTATTGATGGCGATATTTCTTCAACAGTGTTTCCAAATGGGTATAGTCCAAATGCCTGTACCTCATTACATCTGCTTCAGAAAGGCGTATTCCATCTATTATGCTGGCATGGTTGAGCTTATCAGAAAGAATAAGGTCTCCTTTTTGGGTAAGCGCAGGCAACACCCCCAAATTAGCGTGATAGCCACTGTTAAAGAGTAAAGCAGCCTCTCTGTTATAGCTTTTAGCCACCACACTCTCAAGTTGACTGTAAAGCTCATGGTTACCACCCAATAGCCGTGATGATGCTGCACCTAACCTGAAATCAGTCCAATTCTGTTCAGCTAGCTTGCCATAGAAACTGTCCAACAATTCCCGATCTGTAGTCAGATTGAGATAGTCGTTGGAAACTAGGTTCAGTAAAGCTTTTCCATCTTTGAGGGTAAAAGACTCGTCCTGAAGATGTGTTGTGTGTAAAGTGCGGTACATATTTGCTTGCTGCAATTCGGCAAGCTGAACCGCTGTACTTTCGCGGAAGGAATATTTCTCCATGATGATTAGAAGGATACTGATTGATCAATTTTTTAAAAAGTAAAGGCATAGTATGTTCCTGCCTGTCTTGAGAAAGCAGGTATATATCTTCACTAGAAGAATCAATGAATTTCAGTTTCCTTAGAGGAGGAGAAATGCTTATTAGAGGAGAGGTAAAAAAAGGAATTGTGTTTCCATTACGGAATACGTCATACGATGACCCGATTCGTTCACTTACCTCAATTTCGGTAGCAGGGGAAATCCCCAACAGTAACAGCAACTCCCATAAGGGGTCTACACCATCCCCATGTTCGGTCTGTCTGTCGGCTTCTGCTCCTGCTGTCTTGTCCCTGTATGTAGCCTCTTGTTTTACCACATCCGTCACAGCACACAGCATATCTGAAGATAGTCTTGCTATCTTGATTTGCTTGCCCAATGAATGGAATATGGCATAAGGCTTACGGGACCATTTCTTGAAATGGAGCATTTCTTAAATTCTATTATTGATTAAAAACATCTTCAATTGCTGCATATACAGCATTCAGTTCCTTTTCGGAAATGACATAAGGTGGCAAAATATACACCACATTGCCCAAAGGTCTAAGCAATATACCTTTTTTCAAAAATGATTCGTACAAATAATTCCTTGATTTATTAAAATACGAAGCTTGTTCTCCAGCATCATATTCCAAAGCCAAAATGGTACCTCGCTGTCTGATATTCTTCGCAAAAGCAAAGCTTTGGGCTTTCTCAGCAAATACCTCATGTCTTTTCACTATTTCCTGAATACTGTCCTGACATTCAAGAGAAAGTAGCATATCCAAGCTAGCATTGGCTACTGCACAAGCAATTGGATTAGCGGTAAATGAGTGCCCATGAAAGAAGGTCTTCATAATATCTTCCTGAAGGTATGCCTCATAAACCTTTTCCACACATGTAGTCACTCCTAAAGCCAATGTACCTCCTGTCAGACCTTTTGAAAGGCACATTATATCAGGCTTGTGTTCCATATATTCTGACGCAAACAGATTTCCTGTTCTGCCAAACCCTGTCATAACCTCATCAGCGATACAAAGAATACCATGTTCCTTGGCTACGGACAACAGCTCATCCAGTACTTTTGGTGAATACATACGCATACCTCCTGAACCTTGTACCAATGGTTCATAAATAAACGCGGCTACATCTCCTCGCTCTGCTACTTCCCTGAACTGCTCTATGGTTCTGTATTCTTTCCCTGACTCTGGATAAGGGATCGCATCTACATCAAACAGGTATGGAAAAAAGGGCTGACTGAATGGTCCTCGATCTCCTACCGACATAGCTCCAAATGTATCTCCATGATAAGCACCCTCGAAGGAGATAATTCTACGGCGATGCTGCTCCCCCTTGTTCCAAAAATACTGGAAAGCCATCTTCATCCCTACTTCTGTAGCTGTACTGCCATTGTCAGAGTAAAATACTTTAGCCTGATCACCCGGTAAAACACCGATCAGTCTTTCTGCCAACTGTACTGCAGGCTCATGCGTAAAACCAGCAAAAATCACATGTTCCAGTTCTCTTGCCTGCTTTGCTGCTGCTTCAGCAATATACTTGTTACCATGCCCATGCAGGTTGACCCACCAAGATGAGATCGCATCAATCACTTCACGACCATCTTCCAAGACCAGTGTACAGTCAAAAGCTTTCTTGACAGGCAAAATTTCTGGTTGAGGACGTTGTGGCGTAAACGGGTGCCATACGTACTTCCTGTCTCTTTCTTTCAAGTCCATCATTGTCAATTTAGTTTTTCATTTTAATCAAAGGTTTTTCCTTAACTCTTCTGCATACTTCTTGACTGTTTCCTTATCCACTTTTTCCAATTGAGGGATTTTAAGCAAAGTCTTATACCCAGAATGTTTCAGGATAATACTTTCAGATTCTTTATTCTCTTCTCCATTAAACACAATACCTACTACCTCAATATTGCGTCTTTTCAATTCATTTACCGTCAACAATGTATGGTTAATACTACCGAGGTAATGGTTTGAAACCAGTACAACAGGCATCTTCCATTGCTGTGGCATATCAATCACAAAATCATGGTCATTTACGGGAACCAATACACCTCCTGCTCCTTCCACAATCAGGTCCTTTGATGTTTTAGGCGGAACCACAATAGAAAGGTCTATACGCTCTCCATCTTGAGAAGCCGCTGCATGTGGTGAGGCTGGCATACTCAACAAGTAAGCTTCCGAATAAAACGCAGACTGCTTATTGGAGACCAGTGCCTGAACTGTATCTGTATCTCGTGGAAACCCTGCCTGAATTGGCTTCCAATAGTCAGCCTTTAAAGCTTCAACAAATATGGCACTCACCAGCGATTTGCCACTGTCTGTCCCAATGGCTGTTATAAAAAATTGCATGGCAATAAAGTTTAAAATGAACTATTTAGATTCTCATAAAAAAGCAATATAAAGAATCTGTCAAGACATCCACATTGTGCCAAACCCCTAAACTCCATAAAAAAATGACCGGCAATTTTTCCCGATGTGACATCATCAGAAAGAATTACCGGTCATTTCAATTGGGTTGCTTTATTCGCAGTTAAACAGGAAAAGGTGGGTCGCGGGCTTTTACGGCTGTCAAAGGAAGGATGTTTGTCAGTTCCCGTCGACCAATAATTTCCCCAAAAAAGGGAAACCTACAATTTGAACTGTGCAGCACCAAATACTCCCCTTGCTCAATGAGCAAGAGGAAACTCAGTAAACGATATATGATCAAGGTTAAAGTCATTATGGTACATTTATCCCCATAATGAAATACAGAAAAAAGGTTACACGGTATTTCTGTATATTTCCTCTCTAAATGGACTATTTCTTAAAAATAAACTGATAACGGACTTTTTATGAAAACCCTAAAAAAACTACTGCTACTGACTGCTGCTGTTTTATGTTGCTCTGGACTATTTGCTCAAAGCAACAAAAAGATTGCTCTTGTTATACATGGTGGAGCAGGTGTTATTTTGAAAAAGAACATGACTCCTGAAAAGGATAAGGCATATCGTGAAAAGCTGCAAGAAGCACTGGATGCTGGCTATGCTATTCTAGAAAATGGAGGCACCAGTGAAGAAGCCGTAATCGCCTCTATAATGGTTATGGAAAACTCACCGCTCTTTAATGCAGGTAAAGGTGCAGTACTAACCAATGCAGGACACTGCGAACTGGATGCTTCCATCATGGATGGCAAAACACTGGAAGCAGGTGCTGTAGCAGGTGTTACCAACATCAAAAACCCTGTATTAGCAGCTAAAGCTGTCAAAGACAATTCTGTACATGTGATGCTGTCTGGAAAAGGAGCTGAAGCCTTTGCCAAAGATGAAGGGCTTGAGTTAGTAGATCCTTCCTATTTTATCACTGACAGGCGTAAGCAGCAACTTGAAAAAGCCAAGACAATGGACGAAAGCCGTGGTCACTTAGGAAACCCTGAAGGCAACAACAACTTCAAGTTCGGAACGGTTGGAGCTGTCGCATTAGATCAACAAGGAAATATTGTGGCTGCAACTTCAACAGGGGGAATGACCAATAAACGATTCGGTAGAATTGGCGACTCTCCCATCATTGGTGCAGGTACTTATGCCAACAACCAAACGTGTGGCATATCTAGTACAGGACATGGCGAGTACTTTATTCGATTGGCTATTGCTCACAATATTTCTGCACAAATGGAATACAAAGGTGTTTCTTTACAAGATGCATCACAAGATGTAATTATGAAGCAATTAACTGACCTTGGTGGTACGGGTGGAGTGATTGGACTTGATAAGGAGGGAAATATTATGATGACCTTCAATACACCAGGCATGTTTAGGGGCTTCAAAAAAGTCAATGGTGAAACAGGTGTATTTATTTACAATGATGAAGAATAGGCTTTTCATTTAAAAAAAAGAGGGCTCCTCCCACAAAGTTGATTGTGAGTGGAGCCCTTCTTTTTTATTTATCACTTAACTATTATCTATTGTCCAGCACCCTCTTCTTCATTGGTTATGATGGTTCGGTTTTCGTCAACCTGACCTCTAACCAGTCCTGATGGAGCATCATTAGAATGGATATTCACATAGGCATCGCCTCCAGTAACTGTTTCATAAATCGTCACATCTGTTACCATTACACTGTCTTGCACAAACTGATTGCCTTCTACATCTTCAAATGACACACCATCCAACAAGTCTACAATCACATCCCCATCTGCACCAGCAGCACCAGCATGTATATGTGCCATCGTCAGCATATCCTCCGCATCCAACCCTTCTACTTCAAGACTATAGAATAATACGCTATCGGCTGTCATACGAAGAATGGCTGTACCTGTCTCTGTTCTACCCTCTAAAGGATCTGTCTCATTATCTACGGCAAGTGGCACATCAGCAGCCATATCGATCATAACATCCAATTGACCTCTAACCAATCCTGATGGCACCTCAGTTGAATGTACATTTACATAAAGGTCCATTCCTTGGATTGTCGTCACTTCTTCTTCTGTCAGTGTCAACGTATCTGTTACCATGTTATCGGTAAATACTATATCTGTACCATCTACCAATGTGAACAAAACATCACCACTTTGAGCTGGATTACCAGTATGTATATGTGCAGCAGTCAACTCATCAGTCTCAGCCAAACCATCCACCATAATTTCATATATCAACTCATTGTTGTCATACAAGGTGAATTTTGCCATCCCTGTTTCTTCTCTGTCTGCTACGGCAGGCACTTCAAGTTTAGGACTTAAAGCTACTTCCCATTCCTGAACCACCTCTGGTTCAGTACCTCCACCTCCTCCTTCAAGCTGACCTCTCAATAAGCCATTTGGTTCTTCCGTGGAATGAACATTGACATATAGATTGTCAGGAGAATTCGTCAATGAATCAACTTGAGCTGTTGTCAGGTCAATCGTGTTAGTAACACTGTTATTGGAGTCAAATACTATATCTGTACCATCTACCAATGTGATCAGTACATCTCCTGTTTCTGTTGGTCCTCCCGTATGAATATGAGCCATAGTCAGCTCATCTGTGTCTGACAGGTCATTTACTGTAATTGTGTATTCTAACGTATTATCATCGTACAAAGTCAGCTCTGCTGTACCTGTTTCATCCCTGCCTGTTATGGCAGGTACCTCATCTGAAGGACTCAACTCTACGGTCCATTCTTGAACTATCTCAGGGTCAGGTGTGGGGGTTGTACCTCCATCATCGTCATCATCACATGAGGAGATGACAAAAAGGGACAACAAAAGTAGCACATACCAAGGTGTATTCTGTTTCATAGCAATTTGTATTGGGTTATGAAAAATAATTGCAAAGGCCCTATGAACTGGTTCTCCATAAAGCCATTTTCTATTAAATATTTACGTAAGAAGAGACTTGGTTGGATTTTGTAATTATGAAGGGTACAAAAATGGCAAATTGTAAAAGGGGGGAGGAAACTTGTTGGGAAAAGAAAGGTATTTCCTGCCACCCCTTTTTTTACTCCCTATACAATATTTTTGAGATATATTTTTTGCTGATTTTTAATCCGAAAAAACGGTCATTATTGATACTGGCAATCAGTTCTTATGATAATACCTAATATTTTTTCAACGTCACTCAACATTATTGCCACATGTATCAGATTCCATGCCATGAATGTGTTTTGAGTGCTAAAAATCCTGTATTTGATCCTTCTTTTTTTACCTATAAAATGGCTAACGAATTATACCACTGATTATCAATCAATAGTAGTTTAAGGTTAATTAAGGTAATAATTCAGTGTTTCTCTCTTTTAGTACTTAGGATTTGAGTAAGCTTTGTTATTAATATAAGGTTTTTAATTAATTCTCTTTTGCTTTAGTCCTTGATGGCTCTTTAAAACCATAGTTTATATTACCATTTTTTTCTTTCAAATTCATAACAACACTCACATTACATTGTGCCCACGAGTGAAAAATTATCTATTTACCATAAGAAGCCAACCCCGGTTTGCTGTTTAGTACTTATTCATGATGCTAACCACAAAAAAAGAGCACCTGCTTCTCAACAAGTGCTCTTTTCTAATCATCTATAAACCTAGATATTACAGGTCATTTTGCAACCACTGATCCAGCCATTTGAAAAACTCCCTATGCCATACCAAGCCATTCTGAGGTTTCAATACCCAGTGTCCTTCATTCGGGAAGTACAGGTATTTGCTCGGAACCCCTCTTAGTTGTGCAGCCTGAAAAGCTTGCATACCTTCTGACTCCGGCACACGGAAGTCGTTTCCTCCATGAATGACCAGAATAGGTGTATCCCAGTTTTGTACATATCTATGAGGAGAGAATTCTGTATACGCTTTCGCTTGAGGGTATTCCCAATATGGTTTTTTCAGCTCCCAATTAGCAAAGAACAACTCTTCAGTAGTACCATACCAGCTTTCCATATTGAAAAGGCCACAGTGCGATACAAAAGCTTTAAACCTTCCTTCATGGATACCTGCCAACATATATACAGAGTAACCTCCATAAGACGCTCCTACTGCCCCTAATCTATCTTGGTCTACATATGGCTCTTTGGCTACATCATCAATAGCTGCTAGGTAATCCTTTATCGGCTGTCCACCCCAGTCACCACTGATATCTTCATTCCATTTTGTACCAAATGAAGGCAGACCTCTACGGTTAGGAGCCACTACAATATATCCTTTGGATGCCATCAGCTGGAAGTTCCAACGATACGAATAGAATTGTGAAACTGGAGACTGTGGTCCTCCCTGACAATAAAGCAGTGTAGGGTATTTCTTGTTCGGGTCAAAATTAGGAGGCAGAACTACCCAAACTAACATGTCTTTGCCGTCTGTAGTTTTCACCATTCGTTTCTCTACAGTAATATTATCAAGCTTGCTGAAAATATCATTGTTGATTCCCGTAATGGCTGTTTCTGTTCCTTTCTTGATATTCACCGTCCACAGTTCTGAAGCTTGCTTCATTGACTGCTTCATTCCTATCAGCACATCACCCACCTGAGCTACAGATTGATAGTTGTGCTCACCTTCTGTAATCATGCGAATATCTTCTGCTGCTACCTCTTTCTTGTCAAGGTTTTTAGGCAGTTTGACTTCAAATAGCTGATAAGTTGCATTCACCGCAGCTACAAAATAAATTGATTTGCCATCTTCTGACCAGATAAAACTACCCACAGTCTCATCCCAATTTTTTGTAATGGCATATCTTTTTGCTTTAGCAAAATCATAGATGTACAAAACGTTTTTGTCTGACTCATAGCCATCACGTCCCATTCCCAACCATGCGATCTTGCTATTGTCCGGAGAGTAAGCAGGCTGATTGTCATAACCATCTACACCTTGCTCAAACTCAGTTGTCTTGCCTGTTTCCAGATCATAGAAGTACAATGAGGAATTTGTGCTTACTGCATAGTCCTTACCTGTTTTCTTCTTTGACACATATACCAATGTCTTACCATCCTGACTCCATGTGATTTCTTCAACGCCTCCAAATGGCATTAACGGTGCATCAAATGCTTCGCCTTCCATCAGGTCTTTTACTTGTCCTACCTGACCATTTTCGTAAGGAGCTATAAATACGTGACTGAAAGCACCATCTTCCCAATGATCCCAATGACGGTACATCAGGTTATCAATAATCTTTACATCTGCTTTTTTAAGATCCTCATACTGGTCAGCAGCTTCGATTTTATTGATGGTAATTTCTCTTGTGAATGACACATAGTTTCCTGCTGGAGAATAGCTGAAGTTACCAATACCACCTTCAATATCAGTCACCTGCTTTACTTCAGAACCATCAGGGTTCATCTCAAACAATTGCAGTCCATTTTTTTGAACAGCTAAAAAACCAACTTTCTTGCCATCAGGTCTCCACACAGCATTGTACTCTGAGAAAGAAGTTTCTGTCAGTTTAATTGGTTCTCCACCTGTAACAGGCATACTGTACAAATCTCTGTTCCCTTTATTTTCAGTAATATCATAATATGTAATACCGAAAAGTAACGTATTACCATCAGGAGAAACCTGCACGTCACTTACCCTGCCGAGTTTCCAAAGCAACTCAGGTGTCATTTTGTCTTGCGCATAGCCTTGCATCAAAAAGGCCATTGCAGCAAACAGCATCACCAGTTTTTTCATTTTTTTGCTTGTGTTTAGTTTACCTCTGTGATCAAATCACATCGCTGTATTTACAATGTGGTGCGAAGATATGCAATCGCAAATGTTTACACACTGTTAAAAACCTTATAATTCTAAAACCTTCCACTCAGAAGCTATCTCCATATATTTTCATCTGTAATTTTTCATGCTGATAATCAAAAATCTACTATCTTTAATACTACTTTTTTCATAAATTCTTTTGCAGAAATAATTCTTCCTGCTACTTTTGCACTGCTTAATCGGAAACAAGCTTTCCGAAATTCCTCAGTAGCTCAGTTGGTTAGAGCATCTGACTGTTAATCAGAGGGTCGTTGGTTCGAGTCCAACCTGAGGAGCTAAGCAAAAAATTGTTATATAATCTTCCTCAGTAGCTCAGTTGGTTAGAGCATCTGACTGTTAATCAGAGGGTCGTTGGTTCGAGTCCAACCTGAGGAGCTATAACAATTTAAAGAAAGACCTATTCCTCAGTAGCTCAGTTGGTTAGAGCATCTGACTGTTAATCAGAGGGTCGTTGGTTCGAGTCCAACCTGAGGAGCAATACAACAAACTTCTTATACTATCATTCCTCAGTAGCTCAGTTGGTTAGAGCATCTGACTGTTAATCAGAGGGTCGTTGGTTCGAGTCCAACCTGAGGAGCTAAAAAAAGCCTTGCAATTGCAAGGCTTTTTTTGTTTCTAATGGTTATCATTTTCCAATGTTTTCTGATTCTGTTCTTTCAATATAATCAGTTCCTCTTCCAGCTCTCGCTGCCTTCTTCCCATTTCCTCTTGTGTTGCTTCCAACTCCTCCGCATTCTGCCTTAACTCCTCTTCTCTAGCTTGAAGCTCATTGGTCAGCATCTGGGACTCTTCTAGCAACTGATTCGTGTGTTCGCTAGTTATAATTACTGACACGGCAGCTCCAAGGCTTTCTGCCACTTGCTCTGCAAATGCTATTTCAAAAGGCTTAATCTGATTTAGAGAGATCATTTCCAATACTCCCAAGACTTGGTCATTAAACTTGATAGGTACTATTAATACGCCTTTCGGAGTCGCATTTCCTAACCCTATCTTGATCTCAAGATAATCAGGTGGCACATCATCTATATAGATAGTTTCTGCCTCCAGACAACATCTTCCTGCCAACCCTTGATCCAAGGGAATTTCCTTGTCCAAAAACTTTTTTCGGTCATAGGCATAACAAGCTTTCATTAGCAATACCTTTTCATCGTCGGCACCTTCCTCTATCAGCATGATCGCAGACTGATGTACATTTAAGTACATCGTCAACTCAAAAAGTATCTTATCAAGAATTTTCTCCAATCCTTCAGGGCCGTTACTATGCAAAAGCTCTGTAAACAGCTCCATTCCTTTATGCTTCCATGTTTGAATCCGGTCTTCCTCTGCTACTTCTTTCAGCTTATGTCGGATTTTGTTCAGAGAACCTCCCAAAAGGTCTTCACTCCCGAAGACCGTAAATTCTGAATCAAACCTACCTGCTTCAATTTCTTGTGCAAAAACAGCTGTTTCCTTATTTCGGGCTATTAGCAGGTTCATAGACTCTAATGTCCTTCCTATTTCATCTTTAGTTTCAACATCCAAAGGTTTCACTAACCTTCCTTCTGCTAACCCAACAGCAGATTCTCTCACCTTGATCAATGGTTTGGTAAAGATAGCAGTGTAAAACCACCCTAAAATCAGGATAAGCAAGAACACTATAGCTGCTGTAAGCAATATTGTAAACTGAAGGTCATTTATCACTTCATATACTTCTTCCGTTTCTATTTCAGTTATAATAGCCCATTCCAGTCCCATAATATCCATTAGTGTATACGCACTTAAGACAGCCTTTCCCATAAAGTTCTGGGTTACCATCTCAGCAGCTTTCCCAGTGAAAGCTTTCCTTACAGGCTCGGTATTGACTTTTTGACAAAGTATTGGGGTATTGTACAGCTGTATTTGCCTCACAAGACCATTTCCTTCTGACAGTTCATCCAGATAATGTAGATACTCATCTGCATTCTCTTCAAAAAGCCTTGGATGACTCCTCAAAGTCAGGTTACGTCCCACTAAGTATGTTTCCCCTGTTTTCCCCAACCCATCCTCCTGCCAAGAATGGCTGCTACTCATGATTTCATTAATCGCCTCAAAAGGCAACTCAAAAAGCAGTACTCCCATCTGCTGCTGCTCATAATTTACCTGTACAGCAAAAAACATAACAGGCTCTCCAAAACCGCCTTCATATCGATTGAAGTCCAACACCACCACTTTATGCCCTACTGTTTCTGCTCTTGCTTTCAGGTAGGCTTCTGCAATGGCTGTATTATTGAAAGGGCTTTCTAGCAAATTCATCCCAAAATCAGAAGCCTTCTTCACAGAATAAAGAATATTCCCTTCTGTATCTGCCAACAGAATATCTCTGAAACCAAACTGGTAAAGGTAATTTCTAATTGTACTATGGTACTGCTGATGTGTCGCACTATAAAGTCCTGGGTCATCACTCCTCCTTCTTACCTGCTCCATAAGCTCCTTTTGAAATGTTTCATTAGGGTTATCCACAATGAACATCGACTGCATTAGCACTGTTTGCATTGGTGCCACCTTCAGGTAATTCAGAATAGAATCAGCCATACTTTTTCGCTTATAGCGCTGCACCATCTCTTCTTTATAGTACCGTAACAGCACACTTCGCTGCTTATCAACATAAGACTTTGTAAAGTAATGGTCCATCTGCCTATGTGCTTCCAACATATCGTGTGCAGCACTTTGAACAAAAGGGCTAGCTGCCATGACCATCACTTGCTTGCGGATTTGGTCAAAGTAGCGTCCCATTGCCTGTTTTTTAGCCGTCCTTATAGCAGTCAACTTTTCAAAGGAAGCATTCTCTATCGACTCACTCGAATAGCGAAACCCCACCCAACCTACAATAGAAACCGACAGCAAGGCTGCCATAAGAATTATAAAATAGATTTTGTGGCGAATACTGATCCTGTTAAGTAGGGTTAAGTCTTTAGTCAGCAAGGTGTCCTTCATAGGTTCTCTTTCAATAGAAGGTAAATTGTTTTTAGCTCAAAAATTATTCGGCGCAAGTTCAATTCGTTGTCATATATCCTATGAGCTAAACAGTATAAATTAAGTTGAACTTTACACCTTTTGGGTTATGTGGTAATTAAAATAACAAACAATCATTAATAATTGGATTGATGATAAGAAATCAATAGCCATAACTCCGTAAAATCCATGTGTTTTTCCTAATTTTGAACAATTTTTGGATTTTCGATGGACTTTTCGGAAACAAAGGCAATTCACTTCATTGCCCCTAACAGAATAATTGACTTCACTAACAAAAAATATACATCCCTTGGCAAAGAAAGCAGACAAAAAGGAGAAAGAGACTCCGTTGATGAAACAGTACAATGCGATCAAGGCAAAACACCCAGGAGCGCTATTACTGTTCAGAGTAGGCGATTTCTACGAAACGTTTGGGGAAGACGCCATCACTGCCAGCAAGATTCTGGACATTGTTCTAACCAAAAGATCTAATGGCAGTGCATCTGCAGTAGAGCTTGCAGGATTCCCTCACCATGCGTTGGACACTTACCTTCCTCGACTTGTAAAGGCTGGACAGCGTGTTGCTATTTGTGACCAATTGGAAGATCCTAAAGCTGCCAAGGGTATTGTAAAGAGGGGAATTACAGAACTTGTAACACCTGGTGTATCCTTCAACGACAATGTCTTGAATGTAAAACGCAACAACTATCTGGCTTCAGTACACTTTGAAAAAGATGCTGTTGGCGTCGCGTTTTTGGATATTTCAACAGGTGAGTTCCTTACAGCACAAGGTGACTTTTCCTATATCGAGAAGTTATTACAAAGCTTTGCGCCTTCTGAAGTAATCTACTGCCGTATACAGCGAGAAGTATATCAGGAACGTCTTGGTGATTTGTACACTACGTTCCAATTAGAGGATTGGGTATACACACATGAATTTGGTTATGAACGCCTGACCAAACATTTTGGCACCAAGTCACTGAAAGGGTTTGGTATCGAGAACATGAAGGCTGGTATTATTGCAGCAGGTGCTGCTCTATACTACCTAGAAGCCACTGAACACCATCAGGTCAGCCACATCTCAACGCTCAGCAGGATTGAAGAAGACAAATATGTTTGGCTTGACAAGTTTACAATCCGCAACCTTGAGCTTCTATATCCTCAGCAGGAAGGTGGAGTCCCATTGATCGAAACACTTGATCGCTCTGTAACGCCAATGGGTGCCAGACTAATGAAAAAGTGGACGGTTCTTCCGCTGAAAAACAAACAGGTAATTGATGAACGCTTAAATACCGTTGCTTTCTTTACTGAGGAAGAGGAACTCATGGAAGATACGCTTCAGCCTTTAAGGCAAATTGGAGATATTGAGCGACTGATTTCCAAAGTGGCAGTAGGTCGTATCAACCCAAGGGAAATGGTACAGCTTAAAAAAGCACTGAAGAATACACTCCCTATTAAAGATATCCTTGAAAAAACTGACGCACCTCAAGTTCAAAAACTGGCTGACAGATTGAACCGTTGCGACCTCCTGATTGAGAAAATCGAAAAAGAGTTAGATGACAATCCTCCTCTAAATGCAACACAAGGTGGACTTGTTAAAGAAGGGATAGATACGGAGTTAGATGAGTTGCGTAAAATTGCCTTTTCCGGTAAGGATTATCTGAAACAAATTCAGCAACGTGAAACAGAAAGAACAGGTATTCCATCACTGAAGATAGGTTACAACAAAGTCTTTGGTTATTACCTTGAAGTGCGTAATGCTCATAAGGATAAAGTACCTAGTGAATGGATCAGAAAATCAACCTTGGTTAGCTCAGAGCGATACATCACGGAGGAACTAAAAACCTATGAGGAAAAAATCCTGACTGCTGAAAGTCAGATTCAAGTCATAGAAAGCAGAATCTTCACTGAGCTTATCTGTACTGCTAATGAATATGTAGCTCAAGTACAGCAAAACGCAGGTACACTTGCCATCTTGGACTGTCTTCTGTCATTTGCACAAAACGCATTGGAATACAATTACGCCAAACCAACAATCAAGGATGACAAAAAGCTTCTCATTAAAGAAGGTCGCCACCCTGTGATTGAGCGTCAGTTGCCAATTGGCGAAGAGTATATTCCTAATGATATCAAGCTCAGCGATGACGATCAGCAAATACTGATAATTACAGGTCCGAATATGGCTGGTAAATCCGCCCTATTGAGACAAACAGCCCTTATTGTCCTGATGGCACAGATGGGGTCTTTTGTCCCTGCTAAGTCAGCTGAGATCGGATTGGTAGATAAAGTATTTACCAGAGTGGGTGCGTCAGATAACTTATCAAAAGGCGAATCCACTTTTATGGTTGAGATGACGGAAACCGCCAGTATTCTGAATAACCTTTCTGACCGTAGTCTTATTCTTATGGATGAAATTGGAAGGGGAACCAGTACTTATGATGGTATTTCGATTGCATGGTCAATTGTAGAGTACCTGCACAACCATAAGGGGGCCAAGGCTAAAACCTTATTTGCCACTCACTACCATGAACTAAACCAACTGGCAGAAGATTTCCCTAGAATCAAGAACTACAATGTAGCTGTCAAAGAGTATAAAGGTAAAGTAATCTTTATGCGTAAGCTTCAAGAGGGTGGCAGTGAGCACAGCTTCGGTATCCATGTTGCTCAATTGGCTGGTATGCCTTCAAACATTGTAGACAGGGCTAATGAGATTCTACACCATCTGGAACAGGACAAGATTACAGCGGAACATAAGGAAAGAGTAAAAGAAGTGCCAAAAAACAATTACCAGCTCAGCATTTTTGATGCTACTGACCCTGCAGCTGAAAAGCTTAAAAAGACCTTAAAGGATTTGGATGTCAACACTCTTACACCGATTGAGGCACTGATGAAGCTAAATGAATTAAAAGGACTTCTGAAGAACTAATGATAAAAAAGGTCAGTAGCTAATCACTACTGACCTTTTATCTATTTCCTTAATTGGCTTCTAAAATCATGTTGATACGGCGGGTAACCCGATCATCATTTCCTATACTCCTGATTTGCCTCAGAAACAGCTCCATATTTATCTGATCAGGGCTTTTATACAAGGCACTCATCTCATTCAGGGCTTTTTGTAAGACACTATTAGCTCCTCCCACCCCAAGATTCACTCCTAAGGTCACCGCCGCTGCTAATAGCTTCTCATCTGCTCCCATCAACTCTCCCCATGTATAATATTTACCGTGAAACTTAGCCGACCTTTCTAAAAGCAAATTGGTGTATCGTTCGTGTAAAAACTCCCGCTGCATCTTACGAATAGATACATCATGGGCTGCTTCTATAAAACAGGCTATCACTTTCACATCTTCACTCATATATTTCCATGCAGCGTCTCCCATTAAGAGCTTGCCTGTATCGTCCACCACTTGTATCATATTACTCCCTTCCTCATCACGATTCACTTCTATCCCTCTTTCACCAAAATAGCGATAATAAGCTTCTGGGTAATACAATGACAACTGCTTCATAAAAAGGGAAAGCTCTCCATATTTTGCATTGTTTTGAATGAAGCCGAACGAGAATACTCCTCTATCATAAGTATTGATAGCATCATATTTTCCTTCATGAGCAAATAGCACCTTATAAGCAAGTCTGTAAACCTGTTCATAAGGCTCTAACAGATCCTTGTCCATGTCTATTTCTCCAAGGTACCTGATTCCTTTAGGGTTCACAGCATGTGAACTGTTGATGGCATCATAAAAGCCTATCTCTTTCTGTAGACTTGTCAAACGGAGCTTATAGTGTATGCGGTAACCACGAGGATATTTCTTGTGATACTCTTTGCGAATATTCAACACTTCAACTGCCTTATGCCTATTACTTAACTGCTCTTTACGTATAAGCTCTTCATCTCCTCCATGATCATTAGAAGTAAAAGCGCCAAATACCGAGTAGATGGGTATGGTAACTAACCATACAAAGAGTCTTAGTTTCATAGCTTGTCGTCTGGGTTTAATTATCTGGTTATCAGATTTTGTATAGCTGACTTTTAAAAAATAGGTAGAAAGTACACATGTAATATAACACTGCACTTACAGCTAAACAATCAACAACTTCACCCTTTTCGACAACGATCAGCACATCATATTACGATCCTGAGAATATATATTGTCACCTCAAGATCATTAACAACTATTGTGAATAGAGCCTTATAAAGCTTCTCAACTGCCTTATTTCTTAATAATAGAAAACATTACCATTTATAAATAAAAGGCACATCGCTAGAGACTAAATAAAAAGGCAGCAAAACCTGCTGCTCACACTTTAAGTAAAGTACAAATACTGCTCAATCACGTTTCAGTTTACTGATTTCCTCATTGGCTTCAACGGAATCAGGACAGTACTCTAATGCTTTTTCAAAAGCGTCAAACGCTTCATTCTTCTGCCTCCTTTGTATATACAACTTCCCAAGCTTGCAGTAAGCATCTGCATATATTTCTTTCTCCTGCTTACCTACCTTAGATATATATTGGTTAATCGCTTGTATTCCTTCTTCTGTATGACTCTCTGTATCTAACGAAGCCAAGGCTACTAAATAATAAGTTTGAGGGAGTGATGAATACTGTTCTTTAAACCTCTCCAATTTTACCCAAAGATTTCCTTCTCGCTTCCAATATCCGACCAACTGCATATAATCACCAGCTTCTGCGCTTCCAGACAATAGCAACTGCTCAAGACACTCAACTGCCTTTTTCTCCTCTCCTGACTCATTATATATTTTTGCTTTTACCAATAAACCTGTTCGCTTATCATACTTCTCAATACTACTAGCCTCTTCCAATGCTTTAGGGGTTCCACCTAAAATAGCAGGAGCTTTCAAGTAATAGTCCACCAATGCCTTTCTAGCCTCAGTATGTTCTTTATCTAGCCGGATAGCCTCCTCAAATGAGGCTTTCATCCTTGGAGCCAATAACATTTGTCTAAATGTACCCGATTTCAGCGCTTGCAATCCTAAGCTAGCTCCCAATAGGTAATGGTACTCTGCTTTATCAGGATGTATCCTAAGCAGGTTAACCAAATAGGGCTCTGCTTTCTCAGGTTCTTCAAGCCCCACAGCTATATAACTCAAGTACAAAAGCACCTCTTCATTATTAGGAGCATTATGACGAAGCAATTCAAAAGCAGTCTGTGCTTGCTGAAGTGCGCCCTTCTCATAGAGTGCTATCGCTTGCTCAAGGGGTAATTCCTGAATGTTGTGTTTCATGGGTATGAATACAAGTATGAGGCTAATGAAAGTAAACATATCGACAGTTTTTTGGAGCAACTACCTGATAGGCTTATGGGTTTTCCTGAATCTAAAAAAATTGGAGGGGCTACGAAAGTTTGGGCAAAGAAAAACCCCTGCCAGAGTCTAGAATTGGCAGGGGTACCTGTATGCGTTATCTTTTCAGAATTTACCTTCGAAAGGCTGAATCAAACTTTGATTTCAACATCTACACCTGAAGGCAGTTCCAGCTTCATCAGCGCGTCAACTGTCTTAGAAGATGTAGGGAAGATATCTACCAGTCTTTTGTAAGTACACAACTGGAATTGCTCTCTCGCCTTCTTGTTTACGTGTGGTGACTTCAACACTGTAAACTTTTCCTTTCTTGTAGGCAACGGAATTGGACCGCTAACTACTGCACCTGTTTTCTTAACAGCTTCAACGATTTTAGCTGCAGACTTGTCAACCAAGTTGTGGTCGTAAGACTTAAGTTTGATTCTAATTTTCTGTGTCATATTCTTAATTATAAAATATTAGCCGTCTGCTAATAAGTTATGGAGTTTAATACAGCCTGACGATATCCATAATATACACCGAAAGGCCTAAAACAATCTGGAAGAGAGATTTGAACCACCTCTCTCCAGAATTAATTATTTATAAAGGATTAACCTTTTTGCTCTTTAATCACTTCTTCTGCGATGTTGTTAGGCACCTCAGCATAGTGAGAGAATGTCAACGTTGCTGCCGCACGACCTGAAGTCAGTGTACGCAGGTCAGTTACATAACCGAACAGTTCTGACAGAGGTACATCCGCTTGGATAGCTACTGCACCACCAGTTCTTGAATCTTGACCTTTAGGAAGACCACGACGACGGTTGATATCACCGATTACAGAACCAGTGTACTCGTCTGGAGTGATTACCTCAACAGCCATTACTGGCTCAAGAAGAACTGGGTTACATTTCTTCGCTGCCTCTTTGAAACCAAGTTTCGCAGCCAATTCGAATGACAGTGCATCTGAATCGACGTTGTGGTATGAACCGAAGAATACTCTAACGCGCATAGCATCGATAGGGAATCCTGCAAGAACACCATTAGACATTGCTGCCTCGAAACCTTTCTGTACAGCTGGAACGAATTCTTTAGGGATAACACCACCTTTGATTTCGTCAACAAACTGAAGACCAGCTTCAACGATTCCTTCTGCGTTAGGCTCAGCAGGCATCAGTTCGAACTGAACGTCTGCAAATTTACCTTTACCACCAGTCTGCTTCTTGTAAACCTCTCTGTGTTCAACTGAACCTTTGATGGCTTCACGGTAAGCAACCTGAGGAGCACCTTGGTTGATTTCAACCTTGAACTCACGCTTCAGACGGTCAACGATGATTTCCAGATGAAGCTCACCCATACCTCTCAAGATAGTCTGGCCAGTTTCGTGGTCAGTCTTCACTGTCAGGGTAGGATCCTCTTCTACCAGTTTCGCCAACGCAGTACCCAGCTTGTCTACGTCACCTTTAGTCTTAGGCTCGATAGCAACACCGATTACTGGCTCTGGGAACTTCATCTCTTCCAGAACGATTGGGTTGTCAAGATCAGACAGTGAGTCACCAGTCTTGATATCCTTGAAACCAACACCCGCACAAATATCACCTGCCTCAACGAAGTCGATTGGGTTCTGCTTGTTAGAGTGCATTTGCATCAGACGAGAGATACGCTCTTTCTTACCAGTTCTGTTGTTCAGGATGTATGAACCAGAATCCAGTTTACCAGAGTAAACTCTCATAAAGCAAAGACGACCTACAAATGGGTCAGTAGCGATCTTAAATGCCAACGCTGCGAACGGCTCGTTCACGTCTGGCTTTCTTGTCAGCTCAGCACCAGTGTCAGGGTCTGTACCTGTAGTAGGAGGCAGGTCCAGTGGAGATGGCAGGTAAGTACATACAGCGTCAAGCAATGCTTGAACACCTTTGTTCTTAAATGCAGAACCACACATTACTGGAGAGAATGACATGTCGATTACCGCCTTACGGATCGCTGCATTGATCTCATCTTCAGTAATTGAATCTGGATCCTCAAAGAATTTTTCCATCAGTGCTTCGTCGTAAGCAGAAACTTCCTCGATAAGGTTAGTTCTCCAATGCTCTACGTCATCAACAAGGTCTTCTGGAATATCGATTACGTTATATGTAAATCCTTGGTCTTCGTCGTTCCAAACAATTGCTTTGTTTGATACAAGGTCAACCACACCTTTGAAACCTTCTTCAGCACCAATTGGCACTTGCAAAGGAACTGGGTTAGCACCTAGTTTCTCTTTGATAGTCTTAACAGCAGCAAAGAAGTCAGCACCTGCACGGTCCATTTTGTTTACGAAACAAATACGAGGAACACCGTAAGTATCTGCTTGTCTCCAAACTGTTTCAGACTGAGGCTCTACACCAGATACAGCACAGAATAGGGCAACAGCACCGTCCAATACACGCAATGAACGCTCTACCTCTACAGTAAAGTCTACGTGACCAGGAGTATCAATGATGTTAATCTTGTAATCCTCAGTTTTGTCGTTTCTTTTACCTTGTTCTGTTGGGTAACCCCAAGTGGTAGTAGTCGCAGCAGAAGTAATTGTAATACCTCTTTCCTGCTCCTGCTCCATCCAGTCCATAGTCGCAGCACCATCGTGTACTTCACCGATCTTGTGAGATTTACCAGTGTAGAACAGGATACGCTCCGTAGTTGTTGTCTTACCAGCATCGATGTGAGCCATGATACCGATATTTCTTTGATGTGTAAGGTCGATTTTCGTAGCCACTGTTTATTAGAATCTAAAGTGAGAAAATGCTTTGTTTGCTTCTGCCATTCTGTGAGTGTCCTCTTTCTTCTTCACAGCAGCGCCTTCACCTCTTGAAGCAGCGATGATTTCACCAGCAAGCTTTTCTTTCATCGTCTTTTCATTACGCTTTCTTGCGTACATGATCATCCACTTCATACCAAGAGACTGCTTTCTTTCTGGGCGAACCTCGATAGGCACCTGGAAAGTAGCACCACCAACTCTTCTTGATTTCACCTCAACGCCTGGCATGATGTTAGAAAGTGCTTTCTTGAAAATATCAAGACCGTTTACTTTCTCTTCACCTTTGTTCATTCTTTCTTCAATAATTGCCAATGCATCGTAGAAAATGCTATAAGCAATACTTTTCTTCCCGTCCAACATCAAGTTGTTAACGAACTTAGTTACCATTACGTCTCCAAACTTAGGATCAGGAAGTACGTATCTTTTTTTAGGTTTTGCCTTTCTCATTGTTTTCCTTTTTAAGCCACCCTTACTGTCAGTAGTATTTCAGCCATCAATCGTTAATAGCTCGAATGCTTCCAACCCATAACTGATTAACTATCAACGCCTAACTCCTTCAGGGCTGCAGCTTTAAAATTATCAGAAATAAATACTTTTTTAGAACTTGAAGGTTATGCTCCCTTCAGAGATTATTTCGCAGCCTTAGGTTTCTTAGCACCGTATTTCGAACGACGCTGAGTTCTACCCGCTACACCAGCAGTGTCAAGTGCACCACGAACGATGTGGTAACGTACACCTGGAAGGTCTTTTACTCTACCACCACGGATCAGCACGATTGAGTGCTCTTGCAGGTTGTGACCTTCACCTGGGATGTAGGCGTTCACCTCTTTACCGTTTGTCAATCTAACCCTTGCTACTTTACGCATCGCTGAGTTAGGTTTCTTTGGTGTAGTAGTGTATACCCTTGTACACACACCTCTTCTCTGAGGGCAAGAGTCAAGTGCAGGAGACTTCGACTTGTACTCTACCTTTGTTCTACCTTTTCTTACTAGTTGTTGAATAGTAGGCATTTAACTAAATTTTAAGTTATTCAATTTTTCGATACTATACTTCTCGAAATTTTTCGATTGGCAAAGGTACGTATTTTATTGTTTAATCCAACAGCGGCTTGTAATGATTTTATTCTGAAGCTGTTACAGAATCTTAATTGTTAAGCACATGCTTTTATACATACGACTTAACCTCTAAGATCACCTTTACTACTCGACTGATAAATGCAAAAAACCTTAGTCTATAATCCTATTTTTCAACACATTGTCTATACTTAAAATTCCAAAAGTTCCTTTTTGGTTTCCTAAGCAGACACTAGTTGAGCATTTGACAATCATAAATCAGTGGACAAGATATTCAGAATAATCTTCTATTATCCTTCTCTCGACACCATAATCTGGTTATTCATAAAAAGTTAATGGGCAGGTAACTCCACCACAATCAGCACCTAGTTTACTGACTTGGCTTGTTAACTACCCATAAGTGCATTTTAATCTATTGATTAGAATTACTGGCTTACTATCCTTCGCTTTTCCACTGCAACTTTCAGTTGTGCCATTGCCTTTTCCACAATGCTTTTAGGACAAGCAAGATTCATTCGCTGCCATCCTTTTCCACCTTCCCCAAAAAGCCTTCCCTCATTCAATCCGATACCTGCTTCTTCTACCATAAACTGCTTTAAGGAAACATCATCTAAACCTAAAGCACGGCAGTCAAGCCATAACAGGTAAGTTGCATCAGGTACCATAGGCTTGATTTCTGGTATATGTTCTTTAATGAAATTGACTACTAAAGAGATATTACGCTCTAAATAAGGAAGCAATTGCTCTAACCATTCCTCACCATATGTATAAGCTGCTATCATGGCTTCTGTCCCCATAGTTCCTCCAAAGTCCAAATGCAAAGTACCCGCTACACTCCTATATTGTTTCTGTAAAGTCTCATTCTTAAAAACCAGGTAAGATGCATTCAGCCCTGCCAAGTTAAAGGTCTTACTTGGTGCCATGCATGTAATAACCCGATTGGCTGCTTCTTCAGAAACAGTAGCCATTGGAGTGTGTTTATTCCCCCACAAAACTAAGTCAGCATGTATTTCATCCGACACGATCAAAGTATCATATTTCTTCCCTAGTTCAACAAGTCGCTGTAACTCCGGTTTTGTCCACATTCTACCTGAAGGGTTATGGGGGTTGCAAACGATCATCACCTTGACACCTTGTGATAATTGCTCTTCCAGTACCGAAAAATCTATTGTATATTTCCCTTCAACTTCTTGCAGATGATGAGGAACTACCTTTCTGCCATTCCCTTTTATAGCTTCAAAAAATGGTGTATAAACTGGTGAGAAAACCAATACTTTGTCTTCCGGTTTTGTAAAAGCATGAACCAGTAATGAAAGTGCTGGAACTATTCCAGGACTGAATACCAACTCTTTTTGGTCTACCTTCCAGTTATGACGTCTTTCAAGCCAGTTTACCACCGACTCCCAACAGCGCTCTGACTGTATGGTATAGCCAAAAATAGGGTGTTCAACTCTTGCCTTTAAAGCATCTTGCACTTCTTTCGGAACTCTAAAGTCCATATCAGCTACCCACATTGGAATTACATCCTTGCTTCCGAATAGCTTTTCCCTAAGTCCATACTTTACTGTATCTGTTTCTTCTCGGCTAATGACCTCATCAAAGTTATACTCCATATTTATGTTGCTCTAAAAAGCCCTAGGATTGATTTTTTTTCTGATGTTTTTGCCAACTTCATTAAAAGCCATTAAAAAACAAAAGCGGCACTGGATGAATTCCAGTACCGCTTTTCCTGTATTTACAAAGATGGTAACTTATTTTATTAGCTTAATTCAGCCAAAACAGTTTTTCCTCCTTTTGTCTTATCTCCAATTTTAACCTTTACATCTGCATTCAGAGGTAAAAAGATATCAACTCTGGAACCGAACTTGATAAACCCAAACTCTTTTCCTTGTTCTACCTGATCTCCTTCTTTGATGTACCAACGAATTCTTTTTGCCAATGCGCCTGCAATCTGGCGGAAAAGTACTTCTACCCCTGCCTCATTTTCAATTACCACTGTTGTTCTTTCGTTTTCAGTACTTGACTTAGGGTGCCAAGCTACTAAGTATTTACCTGGGTGGTACTTGAAGTACTTTACAATACCTGAAACTGGGTTACGGTTTACGTGTACATTAAGCGGTGACATAAACACCGAAATCTGTAGACGTTTGTCTTTGAAATATTCAGTCTCTTCCACTTCCTCAATCACTACTACTTTACCATCAACTGAGGAGATAATTTGATTAGGGTTTACTGCAGTTCTGATAATCGGGTTTCTAAAGAACTGAAGAATCAGCAAGAAAAACACCACACTAACTGCCAGTACGACGTCATTTAGAATAGTCATTTCAGGCATCACCTGTCTCATGGCAACGTTGACAACTGTAAGGAGCGTCACCAAAACCAGCAGCATCTTGTAGCCTTCTCTGTGTATAGTCATCTTATTAAATAATTGATATTAAAACTTCTTATGAATGGGTTTCACTTAGTGAGAAACACCTCATTTCCCTTTTTATGTTCTAATCACTACTTGATAAAGCTTACAATAATAGCTTTCAAGTCAACAGAATACAATTCGATCGCAAATTTATTAAATAAAAAAAGATTTAGCACTTTCCACTGTTCAAAAAAAAGAACAAGAAAAGCACTAAATCTTTCAATTGTATTTACAAGAATTATGAAATTCTATTAATAACCACCTCTCAGCTTATAAGTTTCGGCTACTTTTTCAATTGCCACGATGTATGAAGCAATTCTCAACGAAACATCATAATCTATTGAAGCCTTATAAACACGCTCAAAAGCGTCCTTCATAATCCTGTCACTTCTGCGGTTTACACGCTCTTTTGTCCATTTGTAACCCAAACGGTTCTGTACCCACTCAAAGTATGACACCGTCACACCACCAGCGTTAGCAAGAATGTCTGGCACTACAATAGTCCCTCTTTCATTAATAATGTTATCCGCTTTAGCTCCAGTTGGACCATTAGCACCTTCTACAATCAGCTTCGCTTGGATTCTGTTTGCATTGTGGTAAGTAATTACGTCCTCCTTCGCTGCAGGTACCAAAACATCTACTTTTCCTGTCAACAGTTCTTCGTTAGAGATTGCCTCTCCACCTGTGAACCCTTCCAGTGAGCCGTTTTCATTTCTGTACGCAATAGCTTCCTTAACATCAATTCCATTGTCATTCCAATAACCACCAGTGTGGTCACTGATTCCAAGAATTTTCAAGCCACGTTCTTCAAGCAACAAAGCAGCATTGCTACCTACGTTACCGAATCCCTGTACAGCACAAGTTGCATGTGTAGGGTTGATTTTGAGTTTTTCAAGCGCTACCAGTGTCGAAACCATTACGCCACGACCTGTAGCTTCCACTCTACCCAATGAACCACCCAGTACAAGCGGCTTGCCTGTTACTACGGCATTGATTGTCTTGCCCTGTGCCTTTGAATACTCATCCATAATCCAAGCCATCACCTGAGGGTTAGTCCCCATGTCTGGCGCAGGAATATCAAGATCAGGACCAAAGATATCGTTCATCTTAACTGTATAAGCTCTTGTAAGTCTTTCCAGTTCTCCTTGTGACATCTTCCAAGGCTCGCATTTAACGCCGCCTTTTGCACCTCCGTAAGGGATATCCACAACTGCACATTTCCACGTCATCCAAGCTGCAAGTGCTTTTACTTCGTCCAAGTTTACTTCTGGATCAAAACGGATACCACCTTTAGATGGGCCAAGCGTGTTAGAGTGGATCACACGGTATCCTTCAAACACTTCTTTGCGTCCGTCATCCATTGTAATAGGCAGTGATACAATCACTTGCTTTGCTGGACTTTTCAACACTTCGTAGGTTTCCTTGTCTAAGCCTAGCTTCTCAGCTGCGATGTTGAAGCGTTCCATCATGGACTCAAACGGATTCTCTTTATCCTTAATCGGAGCCGGTTCGATGTATGCCATAGTACTTTTTTTGATTTGTTAAAAAAGTGATAAAATTAAGGCTTCTGAATAATAAGTGTCAGATTTACGCAGCAAATGTATAGGTTTATTTGAAAAGAAGTAAGTCTTGTTTAAAATAATTTGGAATTTATTCAGAAAGTTTTTCATCCAAGAATGATAACTTCTTGATAAAGAACACCTTCTCCTCTCCCCCATCATTTAAAGCATGTTCCGAATATCGAATCCCTGAGAACAAAAAGTTTTTATTAAACCAAGGTTGTACCCCTCCGTGATCGAAGTAAACTATCCGTTGTTCAGGACGGTTGTCCTTCATTGGCATCACAAGATTTTGCTCATCATACTCCATTCTGCCTGACACTTTGTAATGAATATTGTCTCGGTCAGGTTTGATAAAGTAAACCTCATCTGTATCGGCATAAACTTGGACCATCTCAATTGGCAAATCCATATTGGTATGATTCATTGAAAAGCTGTTATCCCACTTCAGTTGTCCGTCCTTATCAAACCCACATGCGAAAGCATGTTTATAACGAAATTGAATTGGAAAGGTTTTTCCTTCTTCTACCTTCGCATTGACCAAACCACTTGGTACATGCTCTCCTTTATTGATCAATAGGTTGTCATGGTCTTGCACAAAGTATTTCATTGACTGGTATCCATCACCAACCCAATCTGTACCTTCCCCACCTCCACGTAAAAGAATATTACTTTGCCTAGGGTAGATAAAAGATGCTTCTTCTGCGACAAACACAACTTGATTATCCGTCACTTCTAAATCATGCACAAACAAACGGTGTCTTAATAAGTGAATCTTATCTTTATCTCTTTTATCCTGAATCCTGACAACCATATCTTCCCGTTTCTTCTCAGGCAGGTAGTTGTAAAAATGTTTGAAGTAACCAAAGTCATAAAACCTGAATGCTTCCTCTACACCTTTGTTCAACACCATTGAATACACACCTTGTGCCAAATTATCATTTCGAAGACTATAAGTACCAAGCATTATCAACCTTCCATTACTTCCAAAATAAGGACGGAAGGTTATCAGGTTATAATTAGGGTTTGGTAACTCGAAATAATTGTAACGTAACCTCCCACTAAAATCATATGCGTTAATGTAAAGCCCTTTGAACTTCCCTGTATTTGGTCCTTTCAGCACCAACACCACTGTTTCTTCCTCAGCAAAAACATCCAACGTAACCAACGTTACTTTAAGCTGATTGATGGATTGCAAGATTTGTGAGTTCCCTGACTGAAAATCATAACATATTGCTAAAGGGTTTTTATCAGTTGTCCCTCCCAGAAAGCATTTACCTTGAGCAGTCTTAAAATGGGTAATTTCTATTTCCTCTAGGTTATCGTATGGTTTCTTGTCTATTTGTCTGGATACTACATCTACTTTCAATATTTCATACTCCCTACCTTTCACTTTCAGTAAAACATATACATCATTTCCATCAATATCATAATCCATCACAATAGTCTCTGATGAGATCTCTTGTACATGACTCCACCTTTCGGTCAAAGTAGAATCCAGATAAGAAATATGTAAGGCTGATTTCCCCTTAGAATAGTCCGCACTGTTAAGCACGACCAAAACCCCTTTTTCTCCTAATGAGATTATTCTATAATCCTCCCCTTTGCTGTCTTCAATAGGAATCTTGTATATCTCTTCATTTACTGATTGTGAATTGGCATAGCCAAGTGAAGCTAAAATAAACATCAAGGCCAAAATGGCCCTGTATATCAAATGAACTTTGGTAAAATGGGAGAACATTTGGGTATTGGAATTCATAGTATCTGATTCGTTATAAGTTATAAACACATAGAGGTCTGAGCTACCTGGTTGCGGAGGTTATTTTCAACATTATTATATGCTGGTATGTTGAAAATCGATCTTGTACTATTCCTAAATATGGCGAGGCTAAAAAATGATTCTCCGTAAAAGGAAAATATAACTGATTATTTTACTATCAGTGTAGTATAATATAAATTTACGTGCACCTGATTAAGGTAAAATGGTAAACATTAATTTACGCCTAAACATTGAACATAATCAAGAACACCAGAGAGTTTCGCTCAAAGATTTTGAAAGGCTGTACTATTGCTGGAAAAAGTTTTTTTATCTGCACATGCATCTTGTTATTACTGCATTTCATCTTCCCGTTCCAACCAAAAATTCCTTACTCACAAGTAATTCTTTCGGATCAGGGAGATGTTATTGATGCTTTTTTAAGTAAGGATGACAAATGGCGAATGAGGGTTGAACTCAACGAGGTATCAGAAACACTTCAGAAGGCCATCGTCCATAAAGAAGACAAATACTTTTATTACCATTTAGGCATTAATCCTTTTGCTATTTCCAGAGCCTTTATCAAAAACATCCTTACAGGACATACAACCTCTGGAGCTTCGACGATCACCATGCAAGTTGCAAGGTTGTTAGATCCCAAACCTCGTACCTATGTAAATAAACTTGTTGAAGCATTTAGGGCATTGCAGCTGGAACTCCAGTTCAGTAAAGATGAAATACTTGAGCTATACCTTAACCTCGTTCCTTATGGGGGTAACATTGAAGGCGTAAAGGCTGCATCCATGTTATATCTTGGTAAACAACCTGACCAGTTAAGTCTTTCTCAAGCTACAGTACTTTCAATTATCCCCAACCGCCCTACATCATTGGCATTAGGCAAAGACAACACAGCCATTGTCAGAGCTAGAAATAAATGGCTTAAGATCTTTCAGCAAGATGATCTTTTCGAAAACACCTTGATTGAAGATGCTTATACTGAACCCTTGATCGCTTATCGACGATCCCTTAAACGCATCATCCCTCACTTGGGAACTCGGTTGAGATACCAAATCCATACAGATCGTATCCTCACTCATATTGATACTGAGCTTCAACAACGGGCTTCTCACCTGACAGCCCAATACATTAGTAGGCAACAACAATATGGTATTTACAATGCCTCTGTGATCATCGTAGAAAATGCAACACGAAATGTTGTCGCTTACGTAGGTTCACCAGACTTTTACAGCGATAGGCACAGTGGACAAGTAGACGGTATTCAGGCTGTCCGTTCTCCAGGAAGTACACTTAAGCCATTGGTCTATGGTTTAGCATTTGACATGGGTGTGTTAACGCCAAATAGGATTATGCTTGACGTTCCCAGTGTGTTCGGCACCTACATTCCCCAAAACTTTGATGAGAAGTTTCATGGCAAACTTACCGTCACGGATGCGTTGGCAAAATCACTTAATATTCCAGCTGTACAAGCATTGGATAAAATTGGCGTCAACAATTTAATCGCTTCTTTAAAGAGAGCTGGATTCAACAACATAGCCAAGCAAGAATACAAACTTGGACTATCATTAGCGCTTGGAGGCTGTGGTGTAAGTCTTGAAGAGTTAGCAGGGTTGTATTGTAGCATGGCAAATAAAGGATTATATGCCCCCCTTCGTTACACTCAATTGGATACAGTTAGCTCAACCGCATCAGTTCTTTCTGATGCAGCCTCATATATGATATCAGACATTCTTCAGGAACCTGATCGACCAGATTTGCCTAACGCCTATTTAAACAGTGTAAACTTGCCTAAAGTGGCTTGGAAAACTGGAACCTCTTATGGTAGAAAGGATGCTTGGAGTATTGGGTTTAATAAGAAATATACAATCGGGGTATGGGTTGGTAACTTTGACGGGACAGGCTCTCGAGAATTGACTGGAGCCCATGTCGCAACACCATTACTATTCAGACTTTTCAACACCATTGATTATAACTCAGAAAAGGGTTGGTTCCAGATGCCTGACAACCTAGAAGAACGATTGGTCTGTTCCGAGACAGGACGAGTGCCAGAACGCACATGTCAACACTTGATTAATGATTTTTACATCCCCCAAGTTTCTGACAATATCAAGTGTACTCACCAAAGGTATGTTTTTGTATCAGATGATTCCTCAATCAGCTACTGCTCCCAATGCTTACCTTCTGCAGGCTATAAAAAGCTTCTTTACCCTAATATCAACCCTGCATTGGTTACATATTTTGAAGAGAAAGACATTCCTTACAAAAGGATCCCAATGCACAATCCAGCTTGTAAAGCTATAGTCAAGGATAATCCACCAAAGATCACTTCGCCTTTAGAAAATCGGGAATACCTAATTGGGGATGAAGCCACTGAGTTATTACTCAGTTGTCAGGCAGCTAATGATGTGGACTGGGTATACTGGTATATCAATGACCAGTTCTACAAAAAGTCTCCTTCAGAAGAAAATGTCTTTTTCAACCCGCCGAAAGGAAAAGTCAAGATTTCATGTAGCGATGACAAAGGCAGAAATCACAATATCTTCATAACCGTACTGTAGAAATGGTTTTACTAAATAACTGCACTATTAAATTACATTCCTTGTATTAATTTTTGTATTTTATGCAGAATTTCGGCTGGCACAGGTTATTTTCACTTAGAAAAACACAAACCTTTCAGCAACATTATCTGTCTAAAAGCACTTATCATTATTGTACTTTTCAATGCTTTTAGCCAGACAATCAACTTACAAAATATAGACTGTCAGCCGTGCTGTGAATTTTTATAATATACCGAGACTGACAACTAACAGATAGAGACCACAAATACGATTATGATTGAAGCCGCTGGAATCTTGGTTCTGGGATTTTTTGCCCAATGGTTATCGTGGAGGATTAAGATCCCTGCCATCCTTCCCTTGATCATTATAGGACTGCTTGTAGGTCCCATCTCGACTTTCTTGACCGCCAATGGACATAAGTTTATTGATGGTGACAAGATTTTCCATCAAGACCTTTTGTTTGATGTAGTCAGTATTTCTGTAGGACTTATTCTTTTTGAGGGAGGTTTGACCCTCAAGTTTAAAGAAATCAGAACCTTGGCTAATACCGTCCGGAACCTGATCTTTTTTGGAACCGTCATCACATTGCTTGGCGGAGGGTTTGCTGTACACTGGATCATGGGCTTCAGCTACCAAATATCCTTTCTTTTTGGCGCACTCATCATTGTAAGTGGTCCAACCGTTATCGGCCCCATTCTTAGGAATGTACGTGCCAATAATAACATCAACACAATACTCAAGTGGGAAGGTATTCTTATTGATCCAGTTGGTGCCTTGGTAGCTATCTTGATTTATGAATTTATCATTACAGGTCAGTCTAATGAGCACTTTACCATTTTTGCCTTAAAAGGTTTTTTGATGATCATTTTGGCGGGGCTTGTAACAGGCGGAATCTTCGCATGGCTCACTTACATCATCCTCAAACGAAACCTTGTTCCCCATTACCTGCGAAATACTGTCATGTTGGGGATCGTAATTCTGACCTTTGCTGTTTCTGATACAATTAGTGCTGAATCAGGACTACTTGCCGTTACCGTACTCGGAATGATACTAGGTAACCTGAAGATGGAACAGATTAAACATATTCTGAGTTTTAAAGAAGATGTATCCATCATTCTGATATCCTTCTTATTTGTCATGCTTTCATCTCGTACCAATGTAGATGACCTTGCCATGCTACTGGACTACAGAAGCTTATTACTATTCCTTGTTATCATCTTTGTCCTGCGACCTCTAGTTGTATTCTTGAGTACCATCGGCTCTACCCTCAATTGGCGTGAAAGGCTATTCATTGCCTATATATGCCCTAGAGGTATTGTAGCTGCCGGTGTAGCTTCCATTTTCTCAGTTAAGCTTTCTTCTCCTGAATTGGGCATACTTTCTCCAGAGCAATCTGCCGAGGCAGCCATGCTTTTGCCACTGACCTTTATGACCATTGTGGGTACAGTAATCCAGCAAGGACTGACGGCTAAACCACTTGTGAAATTTTTGGGAGTAGGAAGGTCAGAGCCAAATGGCATCCTGTTTCTTGGTGCAAACGAAGCAGCCCGTTTTATGGCAAGATACCTAAGATCTAAAGGTATTTCAGTCATGCTTGGCGATACCTCTGTATACAATATCAGAGAAGCAAAAAACATGTTATTACCTGTATACGAAGGCAGTTTACTAAGTGATGAAGCACTCGAAAAAGTAGACTTCTCTCAGTTTGGACAACTACTTTCGACAACTTCCAATACAGATATTAATATCCTTGCCAACAAAATCATTGGACAAGAGATTGGTGATAAAAACGTATTCAGACTACCTTCCGAAAGAGAATTGAAAGTAGATAAAGAGACTTTGCCTCCTAACCTGCTTTTCAATGCTACCTATGATTTTATCGGGATTACACAAATATTCCGAAAGAGACCAAAAATCATGGAAAAGGATGTCAATTCGATGGAAGAATTCCAACAAGTTCTAGAAGAAAACGACAAGATATTACCTCTATTTATCTTAAAACCGGGACATAGAGCAGAACCTGTAACCCCAATGATTTCTAGCGTTACTGAAGGTGACAGATTAGTTTACATCAACCTTTAAATCAATAGGTTGAAACTTGTGGTTTCATGGTTTCGTGATATCACATCATTAAAAGTTAATAATGTTAAAACCTTTGATGCTCAATGTTTCACCATTTATCTATGTACGATATAGTTCGTGGTGTATAGAGGGGAATTATGGAACTATCTCAACCAAATTTCAACGCAGTTATTGACTTCGGAAACACCTTTGGAAAGGTAGGCTTATTTGATGGCAACCAGTTAGTGCTATCCAAAAGTCAGCTTGAAGAGAAGGATGTTTTACTATTCATTGAAGAACACAGTCCCCAACGGGTGATTATTTCTAATGTCGGAGCTTCTAAAGAACAGTTACTTCAGAAGCTGAGTCAACAATGCCGCACTTTGGAATTTACCCATGAGACATATGTTCCTATCACAAACCAATACAGCACACCTAAAACACTTGGCTTAGACAGGCTAGCAGCCGTTGTTGGAGCTAAAGTATTTTTCCCTCATGACCATTGTTTGGTCATTGACATGGGAACTTGCATTACCTATGACTTTATTACATCAGAAGCACAGTATCTTGGAGGAGGTATCTCCCCGGGCATGAAGATGCGTTGTAAAGCACTCCATGACTATACTGCAAAGCTTCCTTTAGTAGAACCTGTAGCATCTGTACCACTAATTGGAGACAGTACCAATAGTAGTATTTTATCAGGTGTAGTCAACGGTATTGCAGCTGAGATGAATGGAATTATAGAAAAATATACAGATAAATTTGAATCAATCAGGGTTTTGCTATGTGGTGGAGATGCAAATTTTTTTGAATCTTCTTTAAAACCTCACATCTTTGCAAACCGTGATTTAGTCCTCCACGGCTTAAGTAGAATCTTACAAGCGAATGAAGAAGATATATAGTATAGCAGCGGCATTAGCCCTTATTTTTTCAGTACAAAACGCTTTTTCACAAAGTGCTAATTCACCATATACTGTTCTCGGGCAAGGAAACTACCTAGGCTTGGGTAGCATGAGAAATAATGCAATGGGTGGAGTTGGTGTCAGTATGGGTAGCTATCAGTTTTCAAACTTGCTTAACCCTGCTCTGTTGACACACAATAAGTTTACAGTGTTCGAAGCTGCATTTTACATGGAGCAACGTAACCTGGAAGAAAGTGGCTTTCCTAGCCAGTCTGACATAGGTGGAGGTATCTCATATTTTAACTTTGCCTTTCCTGTAAGCAGAAACTGGACAATGGGATTAGGGTTAAGACCTATGACAACTGTTAACTACGAGGTTAACAATCAGGTAGAGCTTCTAAATGACCAAGGAGCAATTGTTAACTACTATGAGAAAAAGGAAACTGGAGACGGTGGTCTCAATCAAGTTTACTTCTCTCACGGTGTCAATATCTGGAAAGGACTTGTCTTAGGAGTAGAGCTTGGTTATGTATTTGGTAACCTTGACAGAGAATTCAGTTCGACCCTATTGGATGGTCAGAGCAATTTTATTGTTACTAAATTAGAAAGAATAAACCACCGCCAATTTACATTCAAGCCTGGTCTCCTTTACACTCAACCAATTGGTGATAAGGACAAGGCTAAAAAGCTAAATTTCGGTGCGACATGGCAGCCAAAACTGGATTACAACTTCAAGTATGATCAAGCTTTGATCATCAAGAACAGCAGTGACGTTGCCATTAATGTTGACACGCTCGACTCTAACTCAGACCTAAAAGAGGTTTTTCCTCAAGTGGTTACAATGGGAGCCAGCTTTGAACAAACGGGTAAATACAGCGTCGGTGTTGACTATGAAAACAGAAGTATTTCATCTAGTGACCTGATTAAGAATAATAATACGCTACCGTCATCTGGTTTTCAGCTAAAAGATAGCCAAAGACTTAGCATTGGTGGCGAATACACTCCAGACTACTTATCTGCTTCCAACTACTGGAAAAGGATTACAGTAAGAGCTGGTTTCAAATACGAAGAGTTCAACTATGAAAAATATATCTCTTCTGCTCAAAGCAGCAGTACATTAACTGATGCTTTAAAGCTAGATGATTATAGCTTCAGTGCTGGATTTTCACTACCTATTGGGCGAGGTGGAGCTTCTACCCTAACCATGACAGGTATCTATGGCTGGACAGAAGGCCAAAATGAAAATGCACTTAGAGAAGAGTATTTCAAATTACAACTTGGACTGACAATTAATGACCCTTCTTGGTTCATTAAAAGAAGAGTAAACTAAAATACAGATTGACATTTACCATGAAAAAGTTCAGAAGTTTCCTTTTGATGGCTTTGCTTTTGGGTACTGCACAATTGACGTACGCTCAAGAGGAAGGCGGTGACGCACAAGCAAAAGCAAATGAATTCACTGAAGCAGCAGCTGCTGATGGCTCAACTAAAAAAGGCTGTGATAGCAGAGGCTATTGCTGGGGTGAAGATGTAACAACTGCTAAGTCAAAGTACACGTACTTTACTGACTTGTATAAAGCAAAAGACTACAAGAATCCAGACTTATTAAACAGCCTGAACTGGTTGCTGGATAGCGTGCCTTACCTGCACGAAAACTTGTATGCTTACTCACTAAACCTTTATACAAAGCTTGAGCGTAACGCTGAAAAAGCAAAAGACACAGCCAAGCAGAGAGAGTATCAGGATAAAATCCTGAAGCTTTATGATGACAGAATCCGTTACTTCGGTGACGAAAATGACAACCTGTCAAAGAAAGCAACTGTCGTATATGACTTCATGAAAGACAGAGACGAGTTCAAAAACAACTTGCCTGAATACTTGGAGTTCTACGAAAAGATTGCTGAAATCGAAGGCAAAGAAAAAGCTGAGTCAAGAAACGTTACAGCGCACGCTGTAATATCTTACCAGTTGGCTGCCAGCAACAAAAATGCTTCGATCAAGTTCAAAAACTCAGACGGATATAAGAAGCAAATGTCAGCTATCTTGACATGGGAGCCTCTTATTAAAGATGAGCAACAAGGAGCTACAGCGAAGCAAAACGTAGAAAATGCGAAAGCTGAGTTGGCTAAACTGAAAGAAGAGTTCAAAAACACTGACCCTGATTTCAAGAAGTACGGTGACTACGATGAAGACTGGTTCCTAAACAAATATGACGAGCTGTCTGAAGTGACTGAGTACAATATCGAAAACGCTAAAAACGATAGAGATAAAGCTTCTTGGGAAAGAACTCAGCAGGTGTTGAATAAAATTCTTCCTACAATCGTACAAGTAGACTGCGATTTTATCGAGAAGAAAATGGGACCTCAGCTTGATGCCAACCCAGAAGACACTAAACTAGCTAAGAGAATTATCCAGTTTAGCTTGAAAGAGAAGTGTACAGATAATCCATACTTCTTGCCTGCAGCTATCACTGTATTCAACGACACTAAAGATCCTGGTACTGCTTCAGTAATCGGTTCTAAGTACCTTTCTCAGGATGATATTGCAAAAGCACTTGAGTGGAAACAAAAAGCAGCTGACCTTTACGAAGACAACCCTGCTAAGAAAGCTGAAGTAATGCTTGACATTGCAAGACTGACACTGAGAAAAGACGGTAAAGCGGCTGCAAGAAACGTTGCAATGGATGCTGCTAAAACTGACTCTTCAGTTGCTGGTGAGGCTTACACATTTATCGGTGACCTTTACATGAACTCTTACAAGGACTGTTTCGATGTACAGGACGAAGTGAAGACAAGAGCATGTTACTTGGCCGCTTACGATATGTACTCTAAAGCTGGTAACAGCTCTAAGATGGCTAAAGCACAAGAGCAATTCCCTGCGATGTCTGACATCTTCCAGATGGCATCTAAAGGTTATGAAGTAGGAAAACCTATCAGCGTTGGTTGCTGGATTGGTGGAACTACTGTTCTTCGCAAGAGACCATAATTTATCTTTAGATAAATAAAATATACAGAGGCTCTGATCTTCCATTGTGTAGATCAGAGCCTTTCTTTTTCTGCCACCATATTTCTTGCTTATAAAAAAAGTTAAGGAATAGTTCCTATAAACAGGAATTTATACTTTTAGAGGCGTTCATAAGGGCTTTTGCAAGCTCTTATAGTACTCTTTTTCTTAGAGAATTACAGTGGCTATCAGTGCGAATGAAAGGAATTAAATCTATTCAGTGTTTCAATTCATTCCAATCTGATTATTTTTGCCTCTTCATAACCATTGGTTACATATCTTAGTTGAATCCTTTATGAAAAAACTAACATTCTTCATACTGATTATAGCTGCAGGAATTACTGCCTGCTCTACTACCAAGAAAAAAGACGATCTGTCACAAAAGCTTGATCCGAATGCGCCAGAATACATGGCTAAAAATGCGACTACCATCTATACTGAGGACACCAAACTCAAGATGAAAATGGAAGCAAAGGTACAGATGCGTTTTACAGATGGCAACGAGCGTTACCCTGAAGGTATCTTTATCACTACTTTTAATCAGGATGGAAAAGAGCAGTCAACTCTAGTCGCTGACAGTGCTATCTACTTTTACAAGGATCACCTATACAGAGCAATGGGGAATGTCGTACTGAATGACAAAAACAAAGGGCAGAAATTAGAAACCAACCTATTGAATTTCAACAATGAAAGTGGTGACATTTTTACGGATGACAGCGTAAAGATCACTACAGAGGGAGCTACTACTTTTGGAGTAGGAATGAAAGCTAACCAAAATGATCCTGATGACTATGAAATTCAGAATATTACGGGTACAATTTCTGAATAAAATAAAAAGGTTATAAAAGCGCCGCCTTTATAGGTGGCGTTATTGGATAAAAGAGGGAAGGTCTAAAATGTTATGAAAAAAGCAGTCATTATCGCCTTTGGTACAGCAGCATTTGTAATTGGGGTACACCAATCATTTTACTATGGAATCGGGGCAAGTTATTGGTTATTTATGCTTTCCGGTATTTGTGTACTACTATTGCAGTACATCAACAAAAAAAATGAGGAGAAGGGAAAGAATAAGAACAAATAAACAGACTAACACCAACCAACTATGAAATTCAACTTCATTTCTGAACTAGTTTACTTACTAAAATCTGCTGTAATATACACTGCAGCCTATACAGGAATTATGTATTGGCTTGATGAAGAAATGACACTTGCCAATTACCTGCAAGGCATGATGGTTATCTTATTGGTAGCTTATATTGTCAGAGTAATTTTCAAGGTCATGAACAGCCTCAAATAAAAACTCTTTTTACATCTCAAAAAGGGTTTTTCGCATACTGGCAATCTTCTGTTCAGTATCAACCAAGTATTCAATGGTGCGAGCAATATCTTCTGGAATACCCAATACACGAGCTGCATGATTCGCTGCATCGCGTTCAGTTTGGGGATAATTCATATCTGCTCGGGCCATTTTAATGGCATTATAAAGCAGCGTACGTGAAAAGTTGATGGAAATATCCACTTCCATTTCATCTATAATATTGTAAAGGTTTCCTTCCTTATAATCAAAAGAAAGGACATCCTCGATAATATGAGTTGGCATATCGGAAAGTATAGCAAACTCATCCTTGAACCACTTCTTTTCCTGAATAGAAATTTCCCTGTCAGCTCCTGCTACCATCATCAAAGCATAACCATAATTACGCTGAGTCTTATCGCTGGTATAATGCATTCCCAAAATATGCCTATCTATCACAGATGCCATTCTAAATTCAGGTTGTAAAGGTCGTTCATTTCCCACAGTCACATATGAAGACTCCTCTACTTCAAAAATTGATTTTCGTGTCAATTCTAGAGACTTTTCTGTATTAACCAACCCTTCAATCGTCCGAGCCAGATAAAACGGCACACCAAGGCTTTCAGCAAGCCTTATAACAGCTTCTTTTTCTTCAGGTGCATAATCTTGGTCTGCTCTTGCCATTTGTACAGCATCGTATACCAATGCGCGCTTAAAATTAACAGGCAGATCGATCTTTATATCAGCCAAGAGTTTATTAAGGTCTGCATTCTTATAGTCAAAACCGATCACCAGCTGCTTCTGCTCATCAGTAGCCTTCAGCTCTTCCATAAATTCGTTGAGCATCCATTCCATTTCTTTATCAGAAACTTCTCCATCAGCACCAGCAATTGTCAGTAAAGCATAGGCATAACTTATCCATTTGTCTTTCTGTTGTTCATGCTTTTTATCATAGATTAATGAAGCCAAAGGAGAGGCTTGGATCAATGCTGTTGTCATTGTTGGAATTTGGTTTTAGTTTTTAAATATGGCAGGTGCTATCCTGACTTTTTTATGGGCTATAAACTGAGTAGTCACCTATTTTGACAGTACGTAATACTGGGCTTCTCTATTAATTTAACTCAAGTTGCACTTTATAAATCAGGTTACCATGGAAGGTGTTGTTTAGGATGAAGAGCACCAAACACACCTGTCCAATGGCAACCATCAATGAAAATACCGTATGCATCTACTGTTTTGTAGATGATTACCTGAAAGCAACTAAGCTCAAAGAGCCTAGACAGCGTCGGATGTCCGACAGCCAGATCATTACCTCGGCCCTGCTGGCATGTGCCCATTTCGGTGGCAACATGGTACAATCTCTGGAGTACCTGAAAGCGCATCATGGCTTTAAGCCCATTGATAAGTCCGGGTTCAATCGCAGGCTTCACGGTTTGTTTGAGACGATCTTATTTATCTTCTCGGCATTGGGCAAAACCCTGATGGAGCTCAACACTAGCGGGGATTACCTCATAGACAGTTTTCCTGTAGCTGTCTGCCGGAATATCCGTATCCCCCGATGCAGAATCCTGCGAGGTGAACCCTACAGAGGCTATAATTCCTCCAAGAGGGAGTACTTCTATGGATTCAAGGTGATGTTAATTACCACATCTTCGGGCATTCCTGTCCAGTATTTTCTTATGGCGGGTTCAGTCCATGATATAACGGGGTTTCAATCCATGAACCTTGAAATTCCGGAAGGAAGTTCCCTGTATGGGGATGCCGCCTTCACCGATTACGATCTGGAAGACCTTTATGCCGAATGCGAAAACATTCGCATTTTGGCCGACCGGAAATCGAATGCAAAACGAAAGGATGAGCCTTGGCAAGCCTTTATCAAGAAGGTCTTGAGGAAGAGGGTGGAAACCACATTCAGTGGTATTACAGCCAAGTTCCCTAAGCATATTCATGCTGTCACGCCACAGGGTTTCATCATTAAAATTTTCTTATTCATTTTTGCCTATACAATCGAAAATGTCGCTTGGTAGGAAAATCAAACGCAACTTGAATTAATTTAAGTAAAATGTATGTCCTGCTAAAATCTATTTCTGATCCATTTCAGGTAATTTATCCCTAAATAGTACAACCCGAGTATTATTAATATTAAAAATCATATACGCTTTAAACCTGACACTGGTTGTTACGATCATGATTTTTTAATCAATAAAAAACTCTTCCTGTTACTGGAAGAGTTTTTAAAAGCCTTTATGACATCATATTTTAAACGGTTTTCCCTGACCAAGCTATAATGCCACCTTTCAGGTTATACAGCTCCGTAAAGCCTTCTTTAGCCATCATTTTGCAAGCTCTCTTGCTTCGATTACCCGATTTGCAATACACAAAATAAGGCTTGTCTTTATCCATATGCTTGAGTCGCTCTACAAAATTAGGACTCATCACATCTATGTTCAATGCATTGTGAAGTTTTTCCTCCTTATGTTCCATTCTTGATCTTACATCAAGAATTATAGGTTTCTCTGTTCCTTTCAGTTTTTCTGCAAAAGCTTCGTCATCCAAAGTCTCGAAGCCTTGATCTCCTCCAAACAGGTTTTTGATAAATTCTAGCATTGAGATGATTTCAGGTGTTTATTTTTTTCCAAATACAATCGGTGCATGTTCTTTTTCCAATGCAGCAAAACCTCCTTTGATATTCTTAAGGTGCGTAAAACCTAACTGCTTCAACAATGAAACCGCAATCATTGAACGGTAACCACCACCACAATGAACAAGATAGCCTGTCGTTTCTTTATCCAACTCCGAATGACGGTGTAGTAACTCCTGAAGCCTGATTACCTTCGCTCCATCAATATGGGCTTTTTCTACTTCTCCCGGTTCTCTTACATCCAATGTCACATCACTCATTCGCTTCATTTCCTTAACAGCCTCAGCTGCTGAAATGGAATCTACTGTATCAATCGGTTTTTTGGCAAATTCCCAAGCCCCAAAGCCCCCCTCAAGGTAACCAAGTACATTTTCATAACCAATACGCGCCAGTCTTGTCACCGTCTCCCTTACTTGCTCAATATCTTTGGCTACAATGATCAGCTCTCTTTTGATATCTACCATCGTACCGACCCAAATAGCAAACTGACCATTCAATCCTATATTCAGTGCACCTTTCACAAACCCTTTTTCAAATTCGTCTGGAGTACGGGCATCCAATACCAAGGCACCTTTATTCTGTGCCTTTTCTACTTCTTCAAGAGACAATCCATTCATATTGGCTGAAAATACTTCATCCAAAGGTTTATAGCCTTGCTTATTGATTTTGGCATCTTCAAAGAAATAAGCAGGCGGCGCCACCAAACCATCTGTCAGTTTTGCTACAAACTGCTCACGTGACATGTCTTGCAACGCATAATTGCTTTGCTTCTGCTCACCGATTGTACTGCTATTCTCTTTTCCAATATTCTTTCCACACGCAGAGCCTGCTCCATGTTCAGGATATACAATGACCTCATCACTCAATGACTTTATCTTTGTATTCAGTGAATCATAAAGCATACTAGCCAAATCTTCTCTGGATATATCCTGATTAACAGCAAGGTCTGGTCTTCCTACTTCTCCAACAAATAAGGTGTCGCCTGTAAATACAGCATGGTCATTCCCTGCTTCATCCTTCAATAAAAAGCTTGAGGACTCTAATGTATGTCCTGGTGTATGTAACACTTGAATTGTTGCATTTCCCAATGAAAAGGTTTCTTCATCCTTTGCTACATGTACATCATAGGATGGGTTTGCATTTGGACCATACACTATAGTTGCACCTGTTTGCTTCGCAAGCTCTAAGTGACCTGATACAAAATCAGCGTGGAAGTGTGTTTCCAATATGTATTTGATGGATGCATTATGCTCCTTCGCAATTGCCAGATATGGTGCTGACTCACGAATAGGGTCTACAACAGCCGCTTCCCCATCTGAGATAATGATGTAAGATGCTTCTGAAAGACATTTCGTATAAAGCTGCTCTACTTTCATGTGTGTTATACATCTAATTAGTCTAAAAATGCATTGCCGGTAAGGTGCCCAAATATATGGATTTTCACTTTTAAATTACTGACTAATACTTTCATAAGCTCATAACAACAATCATTGTTTTCTCTTTATCCATTACAGTCCAATAAGGTAATTTCACTTAAAAGAGCTAACTGCTTTTTAGTTAGTTGCTCCTTTTCTTAAAAAGGTGGGACACTCCCAATACTAATACGAGAGACAAACAAGCTGCTGTACCCAGTGCTCCTCCAAACCCTTGAAAAAAACGACTGGAGTTCAAGTATAGAATTGAAAACACAAACCCTGAAAGGGCGACCCACCTAAACTGTGGGGTAACCTGAAGCGATGCCATTCCGACAAATGAAGCTCCTATTACTACAATTGGAAGGTGAGTTGACAGGTATTCGCCTAAGCAATTAGGATAAAGGTAAAAAACCAGTCCAATAACGAGTGCCACTAATGCAGAGGCACGTACAGGTCCCTGATGAAGCTTTACATTAAGCCAAAAAGTAATCAGAGCCCCTAAAGTACCAGCTACTGCTACCAAAAAAATATTCATACTTAAAACAAAAAGAATAGAAAGAGAGAAGTTACTGTTACGCCTCCGAAAGCAATTGTTCCTAATTTCCCTCCGAAACCATTGAAAACATTTTTGGAGTGGACTAAAAGCATTCCTGACACAAAACTTGCTATTATGATAAAGGTATGATCATGAGCAACCTTTTCTTGAGACATCCCCACAAATGCCCCACAATACAAGGCAGGAGGTACCTGTTTCAGGAATTCTGACTTCTTACTGAAACTAGGAATAAAAGATGCAAAGACGCCCACTATACCGGCTGCCAATACAGGCCCTAAATGAGCTTCAACATTCAAACAGTAGGAGGCTGATGCTCCAAGCATGACAAAGACAATCAAAGAATAATCTTCAACTGTGTGGTCATGTTCGTGTAATGGGGATTTCAGATATGAGAAACCCATTAGTAGAAACAATACAATCATACTCCCTATTGCAATGAACACCTCCATCCGTTCAAAAAGAATGGCTGATAAAAAAGTAATATGAAGGTGAATCAGAAGGAAGAATGATACTTTCCGACTTAATTTTTTCATAAGATGAGATAGTGTGCTTTGGGGCACAAAGGTAGCTACCACTTTCTCATAAACAAATGGGGCGATACAAGATTACTGTGTACATAAAAAAACAGTTACCCAAAAGAGTAACTGCTTGTCAAGGTAATTTTATTTTGATGCTATTCATGAGGATGTGCAGTATGGGCTTTTACATACTGCATTATTGTATAAGCTGAGATAAAACCCGAAGCACACCCCTCAATCACTATGACAAATGCTGCCATAAATGGTGTAATGTAATGACCTAGTGGTTCATGCTCCCGTATATAGACCATAAACTCAGGGTCTATCCATGAGAGATAAACAAAGATAAAAACAGCAAAGGGCATGACCCCTAGTACCGTTGCTTCAATACCAGCTCCCAGTCCCTGAAAATAAGTAAACCCCCAACCTAGGTGTTTCTTTTCCAACGAAATGGCAGTATACACACCTGCTATTAGAAATATAAAATTAATGGCTCTCAACTCTACGACTTCCAAAAGTCCTAGTGCGCGCATAATAATGAAGAACAGAAGGTACCCCGTAAACATGATAGCCCCTCCCGTAAGTGAACTCTGTCTCATAAAATCGCTGATTTTTTTGGTTTGTGTAGATAAGAATAAGGAATAGTAAGTTTGAAACCAGATAGGTAGAGTTGCCTAAATAGCTTCACCCTACAGATTGAATGCGGATCACAAAACTCATCATCAAACTGATAAGCAGCCATTTACAACTCTACACCTCTGTTGTTCTTCTTAACAATAAAGAGGCTGTCTTGTTCAAAATAGCCTACCAGGCTAACTGTATAACAAATTATAATACTGATGCATTCAACCAGTGACCTACACAAAACTCAAAGCATAAAATCAGCCCCTTGGCTTAGCCTTTTCTGATATCAGAAACCTAAACTCAGGGTGTCTTTCCATATAAGCCGCCATAAACGGACAGAGTGGTATCAGCTTCCAGTTATTTTGTTGCAATAACGTAATCACATTGGCAGCCATCTTTGTCGCAATGCCCTGACCTTTTAGCTCTGGTGGCACTTCTGTATACAAGATGTACAAGTCACCATGGTTGGTTAGTTTATACTCCATAAAGGCTAGATATCCATTGATATCAACCTCAAAACGTTTCTTCTCCTGATTATTAATAAACTGCACTGAAGGTTCCATATTATTCTGGTTTTTATGAAAAAAAAGGCAATGCTATAAAGGAATAATCCTTTAAGATAGGAATAAAAAAAACCCGACAGATAGTTCTGTCGGGTCTGAATGCTTTTAAAATCGTAATAGTTGATTGTGTACTTTTTTAAATCTGTTGGCAGGTTATAAAAAGTTTTTGGCACACATCAATATTACTAATAATACTTCTTGGTTCAGGAAATTTCGATTACTTCATTAAGATGATTGACAAATCTGTATTCCGAAATTCCTAACGATGAATCCTGTACAAGTTTGACCCATTTAAAGTATTTCATAAACCACTTCATGCGTTTGGAAGGAATGCCTACCATGAAATAGCTGTAGAGATATGGGTGTAAGTACAGTGTAACATTTTTTTCGTTTTGTTTTCCCAGAATGTATTCAACGTCTGACTCAATCTGATCAGAGATCATGATCGATGCGGTGATTTTTCCGGTTCCATTGCAAGTCGGGCATTTTTCCTGAGTCTTGATATTGAGTTCAGGTCTAACCCGCTGTCTTGTGATCTGCATCAAACCAAATTTGCTGAGTGGTAGCACAGTATATTTGGAGCGGTCGGACTTCATTTCCTTCTTCATGTGGTCATACACCGCTTTCCTGTGCTCAGCTTTTTTCATGTCAATAAAGTCAATGACGATGATGCCTCCCATATCTCGCAGTCTGAGTTGTCTTGCGATCTCACTCGCTGCTTCTAGGTTGACGTTAAAAGCTGTTGTCTCTTGGTCTGTCTCTGCATTTGACTTGTTTCCGCTATTCACGTCAATAACATGAAGAGCCTCAGTATGCTCGATCACCAAATACCCTCCGCTTGGCAGACTAACCGTTTGCCCGAAGAGTGTTTTCAGTTGTTTCTCAATTCCAAATTGCTCAAAAATCTTGGCTTTGCCAGTATAGTGCTTTACGATTTTCTCCTTATCAGGAGCGATGGTCTTGATAAACTTCTTGATTTCCTCAAAGGCTTCTGAATCATCAACTGTAATACTGTCAAATGATTCGTTCAGAATATCCCTCAACATGGATGTGGCTCGGCTCATTTCACCAATTACCTTTTGTCTTGGCTTGGCTGTTTTGAGTAACTCCACTCCTCTTTTCCATTTTTCTATCAGGTCCCTCAGGTCCCGATCCAGTTCAGCAACATCTTTTCCTTCAGCTACTGTTCTGATAATGACTCCAAAGTTTTCAGGCTTAATGGAAGAGATCAAGCGCATCAGGCGTTTCCGTTCTGAAGCATCCGTGATTTTCTTCGATATATTAATGGAGTTAGAAAATGGAACCAATACAAGGTATCTTCCTGCAATAGACAGCTCACAAGACAGTCTAGGACCTTTCGTAGAGATTGGTTCTTTGACAACTTGTACAAGTACGCGCTGATTTTGCTTAAATACTTCATTGATTTTACCCAGCTTGTCGATTTCAGGCTCCATACGGAAATCACCTAACTTATAACCGACATGCTTGTGGTGTTTACCTTGGGCAAGTTTAATGAATTTTTGAAGAGACCGAATACGAGGTCCAAGATCCAGGTAATGCAAAAAGGCATCTTTATCATATCCAATGTCGATAAAGGCTGCATTTAGCCCTGGTACGACTTTTCGGACAACTCCCAAGTAGATATCACCAACCTGAAATTTGCTGTCCTCGCTGTCGTAATGAAGTTCAACAAGACTTTTATCACGAAGCAGTGCTATACGACCACCATTTTGAGTAGAATTGATAATTAATTCATTACTCAACTCGATAAAAGTTTAGGATTACACTCTTGTTAGTCAGTACAATAAATTTCTAGGTACCGCCGTCTGCAATACCTCATTCACAAACAAATGAGAAAACCCCATAAAAACGCCACAGACCTTGATTTAAAACAGGAGTAATTTACCTGTCAAATCAAGGTCCTGATTGGCGAAAAAGACTTATGAGTTCTTCTTCTTATGTCTGTTTTTTCTAAGTCTCTTCTTTCTCTTGTGAGTTGCGATCTTATGTCTTTTTCTTTTCTTTCCGCAAGGCATATGCTTTACAGTTTAAGTTTATAAAAAATTTCACCTTCTATATTAAAAAGCCATTAAAGGCTTTCAAAGTTCAAAACAAGACGCAAGGTAAAGCTTTATTTATTAAATTCCGACTTTTCTTAGGCAATTTACCTTTAAAAGAATCAGGTCTTTAACTTCTAAATCCCCCTCAGGGTATTTACCTTCTCGTTATTCTTGTCACCATCCTCTTTCCTTACTCAATTTTTAGTGCTTCAGTTCTTCTAGATACTGATTCACTGAAGTAATAATCTGAGGCTCCTTCACATTCTTTTTCACGTGCTCCAGTACTTCGATAGCTTCAGCTTCTTTTCCTGTCTCCTTATAGCAAAGCCCTAAATAGAACCAGCTTTGCATATCCTCTTTATCTAATTCTGTAAGCCTCTTGAACCTTCCAACACCCTTGTCAAACTGCCCTGACTGGATTGCAAGCAATCCAAGGTTAAATAAAGCAAGCTTTTGGTCAGGTTCTTCATTCAATACCTCCCGAATCATCGCAATACCCTGCATAGGGTTAGCTGTCGGTACATATGTCATACCCAATTTCACCTTAACATCAAGATCTTTTGGGTTGGCTTCCAGATATTTTTCAAAAAGCTGTTGCGTTTTTTTCGCCATCTCAGCCACCTTTTCTGCATCTAGTGCGAAAGTGAATGCCTCATAATAGATGTCACCCGCTTTCAAAATATATGCTGACTTAGGATACTCAATACTGAACTGCTCAGCATAATAAGCTGCGCTATCATAACGATTAATTTCCTTGAAGGTAGCGATCAACTCGTCAAGACCTGCCCGTTTTTCACGCTCATCACCAGCTGTATTGTACACCTCTTTCTGTGCCTCAATGTTTGATAACACTTCAGCAGGTATATTGGCCTGATGAGTCGTAGGCTGTGTATCTTTTTGCGCTGGTGCAGCAGCTTCTGCAGTCGTTCCTTCAACTTGTTTGTTGTTGTTTTTCACTACAGCTCTTGGCATCAGAGCCAATCCTACTACTACCACTGCCGAAGCAGCCAAAACTATTACTTGGGATCTTGACATAGCTTAGATATTAAAAAAAAACAGACATTTATAAAGGTCCGTACTCCAACTCGGTGGCTAGAATATACGGAACCTTATAATGTCTTTAATCAATTTGGCTGATTACTTGTTTCCGTTTGCAAGCTTCACCTTATCACTGTTTTTGATTTTCTCAACAAATGACTTGGACGGCTTAAAGCTTGGAATATAGTGTTCAGGAATACTGATTGACGTGTTTTTAGAGATATCTCTACCAATTTTGCTAGCTCTTCTCTTGTTCACAAAGCTACCGAAGCCTCTCACGTAGATGTTCTCGCCATCTGCCATTTTGCTCTTCACTACTTTGAAAAACGCCTCTACTGTTAATGTAACATCATTTTTGTCCAGACCTGTCTGGTTCGAGATCTCATTAATTACTTCCGCTTTTGTCACTGTTCTAAAATTTTGTGTTTCTAGACCTAATATTCTCGTAATCAACCACTTCAAAAGGCCTGCAAATTTATGTTTTTAATCCTTTTAACGCAACCATTCTGGAAGGTTTCCTCAGATATTTATAAAAAATTACAATTCATAAATTCTTGCAGGTATGTCACACAGACATGTATTCCTATGTCAAGTAATTGTATTATTTCTATTAATATTACTCTCAAAGTTCAAAAAAACACTACAATTCACTCATTATCAAGTAAATAAATGTTAATCTGAAGTTTTATCAAATTATAACAAGATTTCACCTAACGACTATTTACTACTTAGTCTTGTGGATTCTGCTATCTTGTTTGATATAGACAGATATTCGATTTTTCTTATATGTTGTATTCAAAAACATACAATCATCCCTCAAGTAACACTTGGGTTGTCTTTATTCATGGCGTTGGAGGTAGCTCAGCTATTTGGTTCAAACAGCTTAGAGAGTATCAAAAACACTTTAATCTACTGCTTATTGACCTCAGAGGACACGGTAAATCACAAAAGCTACCGGATCATGTCACCGAAAATGTTTACACCTTTAAAGATATAGGACAAGATGTAATTAACATTATGGATGAACTATCCATTCATAAAGCTCATTTCATTGGAATTTCTTTAGGTACCATCATCACTCGAGTCATTGCAGAGTATCATCCTGATAAAGTTCTGAGTATGATACTAGGGGGTGCAGTCACCCAACTTAATATTCGTTCCAGCATTCTGCTTTGGCTTGCTGACCAAGTAAAAAGTATTGTACCCTTTATATGGTTATATTCCTTCTACGCTTTTATTCTTATGCCTAGAAGAAGAAATCGCGAATCCAGAATGCTTTTCATCCGTGAAGCAAAAAAACTCTCAAGAGCAGAAATTATGAGGTGGTTTAAGCTAACCTCTCAGCTATCTCCCCTTCTTAAGCATCTTCGTTCTCATGAAGTCCCTGTACCTACTTTATATATTATGGGTGAAGAAGACTATATGTTTTTGCCACTTGTAAGAAAGACGGTAAACCATCATCAATTCTCGACACTACATATTATTAAATCCTGTGGACATGTAGTTAATGTTGAATGCCCAGAACAATTTAATCTTCTATCACTAAATTTCTTGAAGACTATCTCCTCTTAAACTAAAAAAGCCTTGCGACATATTGATATGTGCAAGGCTTTGTGCTTGTATAAGACTGGCAGTGACCTACTCTCCCGGGTGTTATCCCAGTACCATCGGCGCTGCGGGGCTTAACTGCTCTGTTCGGAATGGGAAGAGGTGTTCACCCGCGCTCTCACCGCCATGAAGGCTTTTGAAAGGCTTTCTGTTTCTTTGATTTTTATAGTATCATACTGCCTGGAGGCCTGCCCGCCTTGCGGGCAGAAGAAAAGCGAAGGAAAGTCACGGGGGATTAGTACTGCTCGGCCCGGGTCTCTCAACCCTTTCACCTGCAGCCTATCGACGTTGTCATCTACAACACCCCTTTAAGGGAAGCCTCATCTCGGAGCGGGTTTCGCGCTTAGATGCTTTCAGCGCTTATCCCATCCGAACATAGCTACCCGGCAATGCTCCTGGCGGAACAACCGGTGCACCAGAGGTTCGTCCAACTCGGTCCTCTCGTACTAAAGTCAGAACTCCTCAGGCTTCCTACGCCCACAACAGATAGAGACCGAACTGTCTCACGACGTTCTGAACCCAGCTCGCGTGCCACTTTAATGGGCGAACAGCCCAACCCTTGGGACCTTCTCCAGCCCCAGGACGTGACGAGCCGACATCGAGGTGCCAAACCTCCCCGTCGATGTGAGCTCTTGGGGGAGATCAGCCTGTTATCCCCAGAGTACCTTTTATCCTTTGAGCGATGGCCCTTCCATGCGGAACCACCGGATCACTATGTCCTAGTTTCCTACCTGCTCGGCTTGTCAGCCTCACAGTCAAGCCCCCTTGTGCCATTGCGCTCTCTGCACGGTTGCCGACCGTACGGAGGGGACCTTTGAAAGCCTCCGTTACTCTTTTGGAGGCGACCACCCCAGTCAAACTACCCGCCAAGCAATGTCCCCCGTTAAGGGTTAGACACCAGGCAAGCAAAGGGCGGTATTTCAAGGGCGACTCCCCGGATCCTGGCGAACCCGGTTCACAGTCTCCCGCCTATCCTACACATCACTTACCCAGAGCCAATGCTAAGCTGCAGTAAAGGTTCATGGGGTCTTTTCGTCCCGTTGCGGGTACGCGGCATCTTCACCGCGACTACAATTTCACCGAGCTCATGGCCGAGACAGTGCCCAGATCGTTACACCATTCGTGCAGGTCGGAACTTACCCGACAAGGAATTTCGCTACCTTAGGACCGTTATAGTTACGGCCGCCGTTTACCGGGGCTTCGGTTCAACGCTTCGCTTACGCTAACGTCCCCCCTTAACCTTCCGGCACCGGGCAGGTGTCAGGCCTTATACATCGTCTTTCAACTTCGCAAAGCCATGTGTTTTTGTTAAACAGTCGCCTGGGCCTTTTCACTGCGGCCTCTCCCGAAGGAGGAGGCGTCCTTTCTCCCGAAGTTACAGGACCATTTTGCCTAGTTCCTTAGCCATGAATCACTCGAGCGCCTTAGTATGCTCAACCCAACCACCTGTGTCGGTTTGCGGTACGGGCCGCATGGCTTGCTTTTCTTGGAAGCGTGCTCCCCCTGCTATCTGCGCCCCCGAGGGTTTGCAGTACTGTCGGACGAGTCCTTCAACGCAGTATTCCGTCACTGCGCGAGGAGTCACACACTCCGTCACTTTCGTTGCCATGCGGGTGCGGGAATATTTGCCCGCTTGCCATCGGCATCGCCCTTCGGCTTAGCCTTAGGTCCCGACTGACCCCGGGCCGATTAGCGTTGCCCGGGAAACCTTGGTCTTTCGGCGAGAGGGGTTCCCACCCTCTTTATCGTTACTTATGCCTACATTTGCTTTTCTACGCGCTCCACCACACATCACCATGCGGCTTCGATGCCCGTAGAATGCTCCCCTACCACTATTACTAGTCCGCGGCTTCGGTACTGTGTTTAATGCCCGATTATTATCGATGCGCTGTCACTCGACCAGTGAGCTGTTACGCACTCTTTAAATGAATGGCTGCTTCCAAGCCAACATCCTGGCTGTCTCCGCGACTGCACTTCCTTTGTTCAACTTAACACAGATTTGGGGACCTTAGCCGGCGGTCTGGGTTCTTTCCCTCTCGGACTGGGACCTTAGCACCCCAGCCCTCACTGCAGGGCTTAATCTTGCGGCATTCGGAGTTCGTCTGGATTCGGTAGGCGGTGAAGCCCCCTAGTCCAATCGGTAGCTCTACCTCCGCAAGAAAACACCCCACGCTGCCCCTAAAGGCATTTCGGGGAGTACGAGCTATTTCCGAGTTTGATTGGCCTTTCACCCCTACCCACAGCTCATCCAAAGACTTTTCAACGTCAACTGGTTCGGGCCTCCAACGGGTGTTACCCCGTCTTCACCCTGGCCATGGGTAGATCACACGGTTTCGCGTCTGCCCCCACCAACTATGGCGCCCTATTCAGACTCGCTTTCGCTGCGGCTCCGTCCCTTGAAGAACTTAACCTTGCTGGTGAGGTGCAACTCGTAGGCTCATTATGCAAAAGGCACGCCGTCACCCAACTGATGGGCTCCGACCGCTTGTAGGCGTACAGTTTCAGGATCTATTTCACCCCGTTATTCACGGTGCTTTTCACCTTTCCCTCACGGTACTTGTTCGCTATCGGTCTTCCAGGAGTATTTAGCCTTGGCAGATGGTGCTGCCTGCTTCAGAGGGAGTTTCACCGGCTCCCCCCTACTCAGGGTACTTGCCTGATCAACACATTACCTGTACGGGACTCTCACCCTCTGCGGCGGCGCTTTCCAGCGCCTTCCAGTTCCGTGTCTTCACATTATGCAAGCCCTACAACCCCGACAGTGCCGTAACACCGACGGTTTGGGCTTCTCCGCGTTCGCTCGCCACTACTTGCGGAATCACTCTTGTTTTCTCTTCCTGCGGGTACTTAGATGTTTCAGTTCCCCGCGTTGGCTCTAAAACCATGCCTTCAGCATGGTGGGTTGTCCCATTCGGATACCTTCGGATCAAGGGTCATGTGCACCTCCCCGAAGTTTTTCGCAGCTTGTCGCGTCCTTCATAGCCTCTGGAAGCCCAGGCATCCACTGTACGCCCTTTATTACTTTCTCTTGCTTTTCTTCTTGCCGCCTGCCGTCAATACCGAACAATCAGCATCAACTGCGGCAGGCAGGCCTCGTTGCTTTTTAATTTGGCAGTATGTCAAAGAACCTTTCTTTTCCGTCTTGCGGTCTCCCTTGTCCTGTTTCTCGTCTGAAACTTGAAGGGAATACCCGGAAAATGAGGTGGAGGATATCGGAGTCGAACCGATGACCTCCTGCGTGCAAAGCAGGCGCTCTAGCCAGCTGAGCTAATCCCCCGGTCATCTAATCTCAAGGATTGTTTTGAGTGACTTGGACAGTGTTCACGCCGTACAACCAACGGCACAGGCGCCTTCCCCTACAACTACAGGGACGGTCTCCAGAAAGGAGGTGTTCCAGCCGCACCTTCCGGTACGGCTACCTTGTTACGACTTAGCCCCAGTCGCTGGTTTTGCCCTTGAGAGCTCCTGTTACGGCCACCCTCTTCAGGCCCACCCAACTCCCATGGCTTGACGGGCGGTGTGTACAAGGTCCGGGAACGTATTCACCGCGTCATTGCTGATACGCGATTACTAGCGATTCCAGCTTCACGCAGCCGAGTTGCAGGCTGCGATCCGAACTGAGATAGGGTTTTTGGGATTCGCTTCATGTCGCCATGTCGCTGCCCTCTGTCCCTACCATTGTAGCACGTGTGTAGCCCTGGGCGTAAGGGCCATGATGACCTGACGTCGTCCCCGCCTTCCTCTCTGCTTGCGCAGGCAGTTCCTCCAGAGTCCCCGGCTTTACCCGATGGTAACTGAAGGTAGGGGTTGCGCTCGTTGCGGGACTTAACCCAACACCTCACGGCACGAGCTGACGACGGCCATGCAGCACCTTCCCATCCGTCCGAAGAAAGATCTATCTCTAGACCTGTCGAATGGGATTCGAGCCCAGGTAAGGTTCCTCGCGTATCATCGAATTAAACCACATGCTCCACCGCTTGTGCGGACCCCCGTCAATTCCTTTGAGTTTCACTGTTGCCAGCGTACTCCCCAGGTGGAAGACTTATCACTTTCGCTTGGGCACCCACCCCGAAGGGCAGACACCTAGTCTTCATCGTTTACGGCGCGGACTACCAGGGTATCTAATCCTGTTCGCTCCCCGCGCTTTCGTACCTGAGCGTCAGTTACCGGCCAGTAGGCTGCCTTCGCTTTCGGTGTTCCTCCCCATATCTGTGCATTTCACCGCTACATGGGGAATTCCGCCTACCTCTCCGGTACTCAAGTCTGCCAGTATCAATGGCACTTTCACAGTTGAGCTGTGAACTTTCACCACTGACTTAACAGACCGCCTGCGTACCCTTTAAACCCAATAATTCCGGACAACGCTTGCACCCTCCGTATTACCGCGGCTGCTGGCACGGAGTTAGCCGGTGCTTATTCATAGGGTACCGTCAGAGCAGGGCGCACCCCACTTGTTCTTCCCCTATAAAAGAGCTTTACGACCCGAGGGCCTTCTTCGCTCACGCGGCATGGCTGGGTCAGGCTTGCGCCCATTGCCCAATATTCCCTACTGCTGCCTCCCGTAGGAGTCTGGTCCGTGTCTCAGTACCAGTGTGGGGGATCATCCTCTCAGAACCCCTACTGATCGTGGCCTTGGTGGGCCGTTACCCCGCCAACTAGCTAATCAGACGCATGCCCATCCGCTGCCGGATCGCTCCTTTAACTATTCACCCATGCAGGTAAACAGTGCTACGGGGCATTAATCCGGATTTCTCCGGGCTATTCCCCTGCAGCGGGCAGGTTGCATACGCGTTACGCACCCGTGCGCCGGTCTCAGGCTCCCCGAAGGAAACCCTACCCCGCGACTTGCATGTATTAGGCCTGCCGCTAGCGTTCATCCTGAGCCAGGATCAAACTCTCCATTGTAAGAGATTGTTGACTTGGGCTGCCCCTTGAAAGGAACAGCTCCAATTGTCGTCGTGTTTTCTGACCTGTCTCCTGCTTTTCAATTGTTGGAATTGACGCTTGTGCTTGTCTTGTCGTACTTGTTTTGCGTGATCGAAATAAAACCCTAAAGCCTTATCCCTTACCACTGTCCTAAATCCTCTCAAAGAACTTTTCAAAATCCAACTTCTTGGACTTTTCCGTGGATCCTTCCGGAACCTTTTCGCTTGAAGCGGCTGCAAAGGTAAGAAAACCTTCACCAAAACTCCAAGACTTTTCTTTATTTTTTATTTCCGAACCGTTAACTCGAAAACCTTCCCGAAAGAAGCGGATGCAAAGGTAAAACCTTTTCCCCGTTATTTGCAAGCAACATTGTGAATTAATTTTCACTTATCCATTGTCGCTGTCAGGAAGCATTATCACCGCTCCCGTTGGAGTGGCTGGTCGCTGCGGGTGTTTCCCGTTTTGCGGAGTGCAAAGGTAGGAAAAAGTTATTGCTGTGCAAGACCTAGAATTGCATTTTGGGAATAATGAAAGTTAACAACCACATAACTCCCTAACATTCAACACTCTTGAATTTTAAAATACTTACACTTTTCAATTCTCACTGATTTGATCATAACCTAATAGTGATCATTCTTCATTCATTAATAGATTCCAAAAAACACTTAAGGATAGTCAACTTATTATCTTATTAATACAATAAACGGTAACTTTACCCCTGATTTAATTGTTGTTCAGACTTAGGCTTGACTCAATAGATATTCATTTTTATTCATAAATAACATTAGTAATGCAGAAAGGATTCTTTTCGGCTTTTGAAACTCCTGTTGATTTTGTCAACAAATTAAGAGCAGTCTTTTATATTATGGTAGGAGTTACTTTACCTATTTTCCTATTTACTTACCTCAAGTCAAGAAATGGGGAGTTTGAACCTTCATTTCCTGAACTTGCAGAACAGCTTAAATATATAGTACCCATCTTATGTGGTATTAATAGTATTATCGCCTATTGGCTTTATGAGAAGCGTATAAGAGCAGCAAGAGAGCTTCCTAGTTTAAGAATAAAACTAGAAGAGGTATTAAGAGGAAGCTTTTACAAGTTTGCCATGCTTGAAACGACTACTATTTTAACCATTGTAGCTTATCTACTAACAGGTCATATATTATTTGCAGGTGTATATATAGGTATGTTGATTCTGTTTGCTATGAGTAACCCTACAGTATATAGTGTCATTGCTGATTTAAGACTACCGAAAAAAGAGGCTGAAATAATGAAAGGCAACCTTTCATTGGAAGGTTAATTAGAAAATTAAAAAGCCATGCTGCATTAGCATGGCTTTTTAATTTTGGGATAGAAGCTATCAGCTAGCTTAGATTGTATTTACGTTGTTCAAATCTTCCAACGCCTTTTTCAATCTTTCTATCATTGCTTTTTCACCTTCTCTCATCCATTTACGTGGATCGTAGTATTTCTTGTTAGGCTCATCAGCCCCCTTAGGGTTACCGATTTGACCTTGCAAGTAATCATGGTGTTGAGCTTCGTACGCTCTAACGCCATCCCAAGTAGCCCACTGTGTATCTGTATCGATGTTCATTTTGATTACACCATAAGAAATCGCTTCTCTGATTTCTTCTACTGATGAACCTGAACCACCGTGGAATACAAATTTCACTGGCTTATCTTCAGATGTGTTATGCTGCTCTTTGATATACTTCTGAGAGTTATCCAAGATTTTTGGAGTCAGCTTAACGTTACCTGGCTTATATACACCATGAACGTTACCGAATGCTGCTGCAACCAAGAACTTGTCGTCAATTTTGCTCAGCTCTGTGTAAGCATAATCTACTTCCTCAGGCTGCGTGTACAACTTAGAAGAATCAACGTCTGTATTGTCAACACCATCTTCTTCACCACCTGTGATACCCAATTCGATCTCAAGTGTGATTCCGATTTTTGACATTCTTTCGAAGTACTTCTTAGAGATCTCGATGTTCTCTTCCAATGACTCTTCTGACAAGTCAATCATGTGAGAAGAGTAAAGCGGCTTACCATGCTGCTTGTAGAATTCCTCATTGGCGTCCATCAGACCGTCAATCCAAGGAAGAAGTTTTTTAGCACAGTGGTCAGTGTTCAGGATTACATGCACGCCGTAAGCTTCCGCTACTTCATGTACGTATTTAGCACCTGCAACACCACCAAGGATTGCAGCCTTCTCACCTTCGTTGCTCAGGTTACCTGCAAAGAACTTTGCACCACCATTTGAAAACTGAATGATGATTGGGGCTTTCATATCTCTTGCAGCTTCCAATACTGCATTCACAGAGTTAGTACCTACACAGTTTACTGCAGGTAAAGCAAAGCCTTTTTCCTTTGCATACTGATAGATTTTCTCTACGTCGTCACCAGTAACTACACCTGGTTTGATGTTGCTGATATCTGTGGACATTGTTAATGTGGTTTAAAGTGAATATTGTTCGGCAAAGATAGCAAACTGCTTTATGTTTTAATATATAAAACCGGCATCAATTAGATGATTTTTACCATGAAAAGCGAATGAGAATCGTTAGCAGGAATAAAAACAATTCCGATTCAGCATTAGTTTTCCTAAAGTTAAAAGGCTTAGGGTGAAATTTATTTTATCCAATAATTTATTAGAAAATTATTAAAAGCATCTTTTTTGCTTGCGGATTAAAAAAGAGTACCTTCACTTATCTATGGCTAAATGAGCAAGCCTGTTTCAAAAGGGTTCCTCTTTTGGTTTATTTATCAAATTATTAGATATCTTTACGCTCTATTTCGGGATATAGCTTTGAGATACAACTAAGCATAAATATATTTTAATCGTATCATAAACTGTGTAACAGTCTTTTTTGCTTATGAGTTGGTTTAAAAGAAAGGAACAAGGGATTACCACCCCAACAAGCGAAAAAAAGGATTCGCCGGATGGCCTTTGGTATAAAACACCAAGTGGCAAGATCATCCATATGAAAGAACTGAAGGAAAATGCCTTCGTTTGCCCTGATGATGAATATCACGTCAGAATTGGCTCAAAAGAATACTTTGAGATCCTGTTTGACGACAACAAATACAAAGAACTTGATGAAAACCTGACTGCTGGCGACCCGCTTTCGTTTCAGGACAGCAAGCCTTACCCTGAAAGAATCAAAGCTTCTCAACGCAAAACTGGTTTGAAAGATGCTGCCAGAACTGCTGTTGGTAAAATGAATGGAGTTGATTTGGTCGTATGCTGTATGGACTTCAGTTTCATTGGCGGCTCAATGGGTTCAGTAGTTGGTGAAAAAATTGCGAGAGGGATCGATTACTCACTGAAGCATAAGATTCCTTTTATGATGATCTCCAAATCAGGTGGTGCACGTATGATGGAAGCTGGCTTTTCTCTTATGCAAATGGCAAAAACTTCTGCCAAACTTGCATTATTATCTGAAGCAGGCATTCCTTATATCTCACTATTGACAGATCCTACTACTGGTGGTGTTTCAGCATCATTTGCTATGCTAGGTGATTTCAATATTGCAGAGCCTGGAGCATTGATTGGTTTTGCAGGGCCACGTGTCATTAGAGAGACAATTGGCAAAGACCTTCCTAAAGGTTTCCAAAGTGCTGAGTTCTTATTGGAGCATGGATTCTTGGATTTCATCGTCAACAGACGTGAACTGAAATCAAAGCTTACTTCTCTATTGAAAATGCTTCAATAACTGTAAGGTGATCATATCTCGAACTTAAGCAAAACAGCTGCATTTCTTTTATAAGGAAATGCAGCTGTTTTTTTTATTTATAAACACTTGAAGCCAAACAACTTCTATTATTTCTTTTTACATTTGCGATTGTGCCATAACAGTAACACGCCTTATAACCGGACTTCGATAGGACATTCCTACACAACGCTTTGGCACACTATCTGAACTAAACTAACCTAAAGAAACAAACTGCCGACAAAAGAAACATGAGAACAAGGAACAGCAGTATTCTCAAAAATGTAGACTGGACATTGATCTTCGTTTACTTTACCATCGTCATTCTAGGCTGGCTTAATATTTATGCAGCCGTTTACCAGCCTGATGCCCCAACCAGTATCTTCTCTCTGGACCTGAACTCAGGTAAACAGCTTTTATGGATTGCAGGAGCTACATTATTGATCATCTCCATTATGGTGATCGACTATAAGTTTTTTGACACCTTCGCTTATATCATATTCGGAGCCGTCATTGTCTCCTTGATAGGAGTCCTACTTATTGGTCACTCAGCTGGTGGTAATACCTCCTGGTTTAAATTAGGCTTTATCCGGATTCAACCTTCAGAGTTTGCTAAGTTTGCGGTATCGTTGGCTATTGCCAAGTACTTGAGTGATTCAAGCTTAAAAGTTGAAAGACCTAATGTTTACCTTAGTGTATTAGGCATCATTGCCATCCCAGCCGTCTTGGTATTGGCACAAAAGGATACAGGATCTGCTATGGTCTTTGCTGCATTTGTATTCCCACTTTATAGAGAGGGATTCCCTGCCATTTATATGGTTATTGGTTTGACAGCAGTTATCCTATTTATTTTGGCATTGATTTTCCCATGGGCACAGCTTGCCATAGGCATTTCAGCACTTTCTGTAATAGTAGCCATACGGTTCCGTAAGAATATCAGAAGTGTTATCCTAGTTTTGTTGATCGGTCTTACAGGTATCGGCTTTACCAAAAGTATTGATGTCATTCTGAATGACGTGATGCGCCCTCACCAACGTAAACGTATTGAAGTATTGATTAATCCTGATGCTGACCCACTCGGTGTAGGCTATCAGGTAACGCAATCAAAAATTGCCATTGGCTCAGGTGGTTTTGCAGGAAAAGGGTTCCTAGAAGGTACTCAAACCAAGTTCAACTTTGTACCTGAGCAAAGTACTGACTTTATATTCTGTACTGTAGGTGAAGAACATGGATGGATCGGTAGCCTGATTGTAATGGGCCTTTTCTTAACACTGATCGTCCGACTGATTTGGGTAGCTGAAAGGCAGCGATCAAGGATGTCAAGAGTATATGGTTATAGTGTTGCCTCTATCTTCTTCCTCCACTTTATGATTAACATTGGGATGACTATTGGCGTATTTCCTGTAATTGGTATCCCATTGCCATTCTTCAGTTATGGAGGATCATCACTTTGGTCATTTACAATTCTACTGTTTGTCTTTATCAAGTTAGATGCACACAGAATGCATGTACTAGTAAGATAGACTTAGATTTCAGATATAAAGAAAAGAGCCCCTTTCAGTTGAGTTGAAAGGGGCTCTTTTCGTATTCATAGCTCCATTACCAATACCGCCAAAAAGTCCACATTCTTCTTCGCTTTAAATATTGAAGGTCCCATTCCATTTCATAAGCTTCTCGTTCAAAACATATATTCCTATAAGCGATATATGCATCCTTATACTTATACAGGTTGTAAAGGTAATGTCCCAGATAAAGCAGGTAAAACGGGATTACCAGCAACTCCTGTTGTTGCCTGATATGAATCAACTCATGATTGATCAACACAGGGTTTACCTTCAGCTCTTTTGTTTTCACAATAATAAAAGGATACAATGTAATCCCAGCAATACGGAGCCATTGGCAGAACTTGTGACTTGTGACAATGATTGGCATTTCTTGTGAGAGTTAACTTTCAAAGTAAGTGATGTGATAAATTAAAGTTACTGCTAATAAAACAAGAATGCCATCTCAAATACATGAGATGGCACAGCTATCAATATGATTTTAGTTCTTTTTATTAGGGCTTTTCTACGGCCTCCTTATATTGGATTTCGTACAGGTTAGCATAATACCCACCTTCTGCCAATAACTCATCGTGTGTTCCGGCTTCCTTGATCTCACCTTTGTCCATCACAATAATCTTATCCGCATTTTTGATTGTAGCCAACCTGTGAGCAATAGCAATAGAAGTACGCCCTTTCATCATACGCTCCACTGCATTCTGAATCATCTCTTCCGTTTCACTGTCTACAGAAGAAGTTGCCTCATCCAGAATCAATATCTTAGGGTCATATACCATCGCCCTCACAAAAGAAATCAGCTGGCGTTGTCCCACTGAAAGCGTTGCTCCTCTCTCCATTACCACATAGTCCAAACCTTCAGGAAGCCTGTTGATAAACGTATCAGCTCCTACCAATTTTGCAGCCTTTATAATTTGCTCATCTGTGATATCAGTATTTCCTAAAGTGATATTCTCTCTGATAGAAGATGAGAAAAGGAATACATCCTGTAGTACCAACCCGATATGCTGGCGCAAACTTTCAAGCGTATATTCCTTGATATTTCTACCATCAACATTTACACTTCCCTTCTGAATTTCATAGAAACGGTTTATCAGGTTAATGATAGAAGACTTACCAGCACCTGTCGCACCTACAAACGCAATAGACTCCCCTGCCTTTACTTCAAAGGAAATATCTTTCAATACATATTTCTCATCCTCATAAGCAAACCATACATGATCAAACTTCACCTCCCCTTTTACATGGTCTAGATCAACAGACCCATTGTCTTCAATCACGTTAGTGGTATCCAACACTTTTAGAATACGATCTGAACTCACTATCCCCATCTGTAAAGTATTGAAACGGTCTGCAATCATACGGATAGGTCGGAAAAACAGTGAGATATACATAATAAAAGCAATCAATACCCCTACTGTTACCTCTTCCTGCAATACCTGTCTTGCACCAAACCACACCAACAAACCCGTACCCGTTGCTGCAATCACCTCCGCTACAGGATAGTAGACAGAATAATACATTACTGTACGCAGCTGTGCATCCAAGTGCTCTTTGTTGATATCCTTAAATTTCCCATACTCTCTGCGTTCACTGTTGAAGATCTGCACGATATTCATCCCTGTGATATGTTCCTGCACAAAAGTGTTCAGGTTAGAGACTGCCGTTCTTACATCATTGAACGCTACCTTTATTTTCTCCTTAAAGATATAGGTAGAGAAAATCAGGATAGGCAATGTCGCCAAACTGATCAGTGTCAGGCGCCAGTCTGTATATAGCATTACTGCCAGAATAAATATCAGCTGAAGCAAATCACTTAGTAATGCAGCCAGACCATTGGTAAATACCTCTGAAAGGGTTTCCACATCCGATACTGTACGAGTTACCAACCTACCAATAGGCGTTTTGTCATAATACTTTAGCTGTAACTTCAGGATATGACGGTAAAGTACTGTACGGATATCTCGGATGACATACTGCCCTAACCAACCTGACAGATAAGTATGGCTAAATTGCACCAATGCCTGTATTACAGCCATCCCTATCAATAGAAGGGTCATACTCATTAACCCCTGTAAGTCCCCAACCACAATATACTTATCAATAGTCTGCTCAATCAAGTATGGCCGTACAGGAGCCAGTATACCCAATGCAATGGTCAGGAAAATCAAAAAATAGAATTGCCATGTATATGGCTTTACAAACTTGAAAATTCGTCTCAGGATCTGCCCGTCAAAAATATTCCCGCTATTGTGAACTTCTTTATTACTCATATATCTATATCAGTACAGCCGACAGAAAAACACTCCTTTCCATGTCATGCCTGAAAATGTCCGTTAATTATTAAACCCTTGCGACAGTAAATATAGTCGGCTTGCCATACATCTCTCTACTATTTACAATAGTACAGCTAATGTAGAACATGTTTGCAAAGTTATTGTTCAGAAGAATAAAGCCACACCTATTTCGGAAAAAAATTACACTCCCGTCAACACTGCTTTTTTTAGCCCCAATGATAAAAATTTGGATTTATTGGTGTTTTTAATACACTTTTAAAATTAAACGTTTATTCTGAACATTCATTTAATCATGAAATTATCATCTGAATAAAATCCAATTTACCTCAACTGTATGAAGCTCGAAGGTTAAAATCAAGAATTTAAAGTTATTAACTACTCATTTACAGAAAGATACACCATGCGGAAAATTTAGGAAATCGCTTAAATTTGTGTTTGCTATATAAAACAGCCAAGTATTACCGCTTAACTGTTTCGCAAAAAACTTCTATTCGTTAACATTGCAGCAAACTAAATAATGCTGACAAACAAAAGCACAACTATAATGGGAGAGGTATCCGTATTTGATAAAGTATCTGAAATGGGACACGAACAAGTCGTGTTCTGTCATGACGAAGCTACAGGCCTTAAGGCTATCATCGCTGTCCACAACACTGTATTGGGTCCAGCATTGGGTGGTACAAGAATGTGGATGTACGAGAACGAGCAGCAGGCTTTGAACGATGCTCTGAGACTTTCAAGAGGTATGACGTTCAAAAACTCAATTGCAGGCCTGAACCTTGGTGGTGGTAAAGCTGTAATTATCGGTGACGCCCGCAAGCACAAAACTGAAGCACTGTTGAGAGCTTATGGCAAATTTGTCAGAAACCTTAACGGTAAATATATCACAGCAGAAGATGTAGGAATGAACTCTTCTGACATGGAACATATCGCTGCTGAAACTAAACACGTAAGTGGTATGCCTGAGGCTAGAGGTGGTTTGGGTGATCCTTCTCCATTTACAGCATATACTACTTATATGGGTATGAAAGCAGCTGCCAAAAAAGCTTATGGCACTGACTCATTGGCTGGCAAGCGTGTTTCTGTACAAGGTGCAGGTCACGTAGGCGAATACCTGATCCAACACCTGAAGGAAGAAGGTTGTCAGATTTATGTATCTGATTTCTATGCAGACAGAGTAAAAGAAGTGGTGAACAAGTACGGTATCGAAGGTGTTGGTCTTGACGAGATCTATGACCTTGATGTTGATATCTACTCTCCATGTGCACTAGGTGCTACTGTAAATGATGAAACACTTAGCAAACTGAAGTGTGACATTATCGCAGGTTGTGCCAACAACCAATTGGCTGACGAGAAAATCCACGGCGACCTTTGTCGTGAAAAAGGCATCCTTTATGCGCCAGACTTCTTGATCAACAGCGGTGGAGTAATCAACGTTTATGCTGAAGTAATCAGCTCAAACAAAGAGTGGACTAAGCACAAGTGTGAGGAAGTATATGACCAAACACTAAGAGTATTCGAAGGTTCAGATGAGCATAACAAGAATACACAAGAAGTAGCAATCGAAATTGCACAGCAGCGCATAGACAGCATTGCTAAAACAAAAGCTACTTTCTAAGCAGAACGATTTGTATGAATGATATAAAGGTCTGTCAGCTGAAACACTCAGCAGGCAGGCTTTTTTTTGTAAAAGTCTCTGATCTCAAGTCTCTAATCTTATGTCTAATTATTTACATTTGTAATTCAGCAAACTGTAAATGAATGAGCTTCGAAATCAAGATACCTCTTTTTGAAGGTCCGTTTGACCTCTTACTTTTCTTTATTCAGCGTGATGAGTTGGATATCCATGATATTCCCATTTCTCAGATCACCAATGATTTTATGGATTACCTAGATCAGCTGGAGCAAATGAATATGGAAGTGGCTAGTGAGTTCATTTTGGTTGCTGCGACCCTAATGCGTATCAAAGCCAAGATGCTACTTCCAAGGGTTGAGAAGGATGAGGAAGGAAATGAAATTGACCCTCGGGAGGAATTGGTCAAGCACCTGCTGGAGTACAAGAAGTACAAATCTGTTTTGGGTATCTTAGAGGAATGGGAGGAAAACATGCTTTTCCGTGAAGGAAGAGGAAATGTCATGGCTGAGGTTACCAAGATAGAAGAAGCGCAAGGTGTCGAAGCCGAACTTCAGGATGTTGACCTTTTTAAGCTATTGCGTTTTTATCAGGAAGCACTCAAGAACTTTGAAGCTGTTCAAAACAGACCTAGACATGAGGTAGTCCCCTACCCTTACACCCAAGAGGAACAGCAAACTTATATCCTAGCGCAGTTGGAGTTCCAACCTGAAATAGATTTTATAGACTTATTCAAAAATGACTTCAATAAGATTGCCGTGGTCTTCAACTTTTTGGCTGTACTTGAATTGCTCTCCATGAATAAGATTACCCTTACCGTCAGAGAAGGCTATAATAATTTTACGATTCACAGACTGGAAGAGACCAAGAGCTAAATAAAAAACCTAGATCCTGAACCAAATAAATTGGGTACAGTATCTAGGTCTAAGTTCTTTCTCTTTATTCTAGAGAGCTTAATGACAAATCATCTCAGTCTTGTTACTCAGTGTCATATCATCTGTAATATTGGATGATGTCCCTACATTGTAAGCCCTGAAAATCAAAAGTCCTCCCATCAAGACAAATACATAAGGATAAAGCCTTTTTACATGGTTTCTGAAATTCATACTCACAAACTGTCCAGCTAAAGCAGCGCTCAACATCAAAGGCATTGTTCCTATTCCAAACATCAGCATATAACTCATGCCCTGAGTCATGCTACCAATTGCTACAGCATTTACGAGTGCCATATATACCAAACCGCAAGGTAAAAAACCATTTAACAGTCCAATTGTAAAGAAATTGTGTAGCCCTGCCTCTCTCAATAGTTTTCCTAATTGTTTACGAACAACACCAAACCACGAACCTAAAACAGGAATTTTCATCAGAAAGGTCTCAGGGTTTACAGAAAACAACCCTACCAACAGTAACATTACACCTAAAATGGCTGCAATGTAGACTTGGTAACCAATCAACCAGACAAGACTCTTACCCAATAAGCCTGCTATACCACCCAGCAAGGCATAGGTAACCGATCTGCCCAGATTATACAGAAGCCTTTCCAATACTGTATGCCAATGGTTATGGTTACCTTGTTTGCCTTGCATCGCCATAGCGATTGGTCCGCACATTCCAAGGCAATGAAAGCTACCTACAAACCCTAGTATAAAAGCTGTCCAAAGCATATTATGGAATGATTACTGATTTTTCGAAATAGTATGATTTACCTGCCTTTTCCCAATCAAGCTGCACAACCCATCTTCCTTTGGCTATATTATTTACCTCAATCTGCTGCTTGTTGTCACTGTCCAGTACCAATGCTTCGGTAAAGTCCATACGTGAATCAGCAGGCCTGTAAAGCTTTACTGTACCATTAGCATTTGCTGCCTCATCGGGCATTGCCACTACCAATGCCTCATTTTCTAGCTGATACTCTACCCTTGGCTGCTCCTCTAGCTGCTTGGTATTTTCCATCTTGGCCTTCTTATCAGAGTAAGCCAACTCTTCAGCATAATATTCTTTACTTACCATGTTAATCGGCACATCAAACGAGCGAATGACCATGGATAGGATAAAAGCGGCAAAACATACAAAGGCGATCACAACGCCCCATCCCCAGTTGAATTTCATAGTTTTATCGTATTTAGTTGGAGACTTGAGATAAATGGCTGTTATATACCTCAAATCCTCTGTCTTACATCTTGTGTTATTTTGCTGGACCAAGGAAATTGGTTTCAACATGCTCCAATTTCTCTTCTCCTGAATAGATTTCGAATTGAACTTCCGTTTTCATTCCTTCCAATCGCTCAGCAGGAATGTCCACAAAGAAGATTCCGTCCAGAATGTCTTGTGCCTTCAGCTCCAGTTCATCACCTCCCGCAAAAGTAATCTTACCTTCAGGAGCTACGAGTTTCACTGTAATAGGCATATTTTCGTTGGTCTTGTTTATAACCTGCAAGGAGTAGATGTTTCGGATGTCTCCATTTTCTGCCTTTTGGTAAATCATACCAGGTACTCTCAAAATAGTTGTTTCTGTACTATCTCGTGAGGTAAGCAAATACCCGAATGCGCCAACCAACAATGCGAGTACAACGGTATAGGCTATAATTCGAGGTGTAAATCGGAATGGCTGCTTTTGTTCGATACTATTCGCAGATGCATACCTGATCAAGCCTTTGTCTTTACCAATTTTATCCATTACAGCATCGCAAGCATCCATACAAGCGGTACAGTTTACACACTCCAACTGAATCCCGTTACGAATGTCAATACCTGTTGGACAAACCTGTACACACAGATTACAGTCAACACAATCGCCTTGCTTTTTTTCAAGGTGACTTAAGGTCAATGGTTCCACTGTAACAGCCGCTGCCGTATTGCAACCACTGCATGGAGATTGCTGTTTGCTCTTTTTCAGCTTCCCTCTTGGCTCACCTCTTTCATGATCATAGGTAACCGCTATTGAGTCTTTGTCCAGCAATACGCCTTGCAGACGACCATAAGGACAAACTGCGATACATGCCTGCTCTCTGAACTTGGCAAATACAGCATAGAATACTAAGGCAAAAGCAAGGTGGGCTACAAAGAGTCCCCAGTTGTCAAGCGGTGACTGTGTCATCATATTCAACACACGCTGTCCACCGAAAATGTATCCCAAAACCATATTGGCTATCAGGAAGGAGAAGGAGAGAAAGATGGTATGCTTGGCTGTTTTTTTAAGGATCTTGTCAGTAGTCCAAGGTTGTTTATCCAGTTTACGCTGTTGATTGGCGTCTCCTTCAATCCAATATTCAATCCGACGGAAAACCATCTCCATAAATACTGTCTGCGGACAAGCCCAACCACACCATACCCTACCATATACCACCGTAAACAGTACGATAAAGATGATCAGCATGATCATCCCCAATACAAAAATGAAGAAGTCCTGCGGTACAAAAAGGTTTCCTAAGATGACAAACTGTCGTTCAAGGATATTGAACATCAGAAATGGCTCACCATTTACTTTTAGAAATGGTCCGGCAAAAAAGAATGCGATCAGCAGGTAAGCAACCCACTTACGGGCATTATAAAAACGGCCTTTAGGCTTCTTGGGGTAAAGCCAAATTCGCTTTCCATCTTCGCCTACTGTTGAGATGGAATTTCTGAATTCTTCAGGGTTTTGGCTGTGCAGTTGGTTGACCATAGTCGATGAGATTGTCTATTGTCAGCAGCAAACCTCCATGGGGAAAATCCCAATGGAGGTATTACAAACTAGCTGAATATATATATTACCAAGTATTACTGTTCGGCTTCCCACTTCTCCCCTTGTGGCGCTTTGCCATTTTCAGGATTTGATCCCTGCAACGTCAGGATAAAACTTGCCACTCTCTGGATCTGCTGTGGCGTCATTTTCTTTTCCCAAGACTGCATCGCTGTATTTGGTACACCATACTTCACTGTCTTGAAGATGTCTTTGATACCACCACCATGCAACCAGTATTCGTCTGTCAGGTTTGGTCCTGCTCCACCTTCACCTACTTTACCATGGCAGGTACGGCAGTTTTTAGTAAAGATGTCCTGACCTTCTGCCAACGCTGCTTCTTCTGAGGCTACTTCTACATTTGTCTCATCAATCAAGCTTGCCATTTTGGCTAGGTAAGCATCTCTTGCCTGCTCAGCTGCTACCATCTCAGCTCTATACTCTCGAACTGATACTGCATCATCTGCATCTGTCCACCAGTGATAAACACCCAAGTAACAGAAAGCAAAAACAATGGTAAAGTAGAACATATACTTCCACCAAGGTGGCAATTGGTTGTCCAGCTCCCTAATGCCATCATATTCATGATCCATTAGGATATCTGTTTCAAGTTCCATTGGTTTGGCTGCATTGAATTTCTGCCAAAACCATTTCCACCAGCCTGTCTCAGCTTCCTCAACTGCTTCAGCAGGCACTTCTTCTTTTTTGAGTTGCAAACTCACTACATAATACAGCGAGAATGCAATTCCCATGATAGCTATAAACAACAGGAACAACACAAAAAGCATTGCAAGTACCAGAATATCGAAGTTTTCAACTCCTGCCAGCAACTGGTCACTTTTTGTAGCTGCCATTGTATTTCCTCCTGCCATCAGCAATGGTAGCAGGAACAAGACTTTTTTGTGTAGATTTAGTTTCTTCATCTCTCATTCAGGGTTTAGGCAGTTACTACAGTTGACAGTTCCCGTTTACGCTGAACCGTTACCAACACAGTGTAAAGAATCAGGGCTAGTACCAGAAAAAGTAGAAACAGGATAAAGATGCCCGCTCCCAACAGTATCATGACCCACTCTCCAGCGGAATAACTTTCCACAAACCCTTGCAATCCAGAAGCCGCAAAGCTAACCTGAGGACTTACCAAGAGCATTGTCATAGCCATGAGCAGGCCAGTCAGATATTTATACATTGCTTTCATTGGTCAACTCATTTTTGTGTGCGTCTGAATCAAGTTCTAACGGCAAGGACGAGAGTGCATTCACCTGTTCCTTTTTCATAGAGAAGGCATAAATCAACCAAGCTGTGAAAAAAGTGAAGAAGATGATGATTCCGATAACAGGAAAAACCTCAATGCCTTCAATCGATCTCAGAACGTCTTTATACATATTTTTTATGGTTGACCCATCGCCCTCTTAGGCGACGGGAGGTTTATCACTTATTTTGAAGGTACGTTGTCAGACTTACCAACATCAGTTCCCAGACGCTTCAGATAAGCAATCAGGGCTATGATCTCCTTGTCTTTAGAAGCTTCAATGTCGTCACCTTTCAGCTCTGCCACGATAGAAGCTGCTTGCTCTTCCAAGTCGTCATTTGCCTTAGCGGCATACCCTTCAGCATAAGGAACACCCAGTTTCTGCATCGCTTCGATCTTAGACGCTGTAGTCGTCTTATCCAGATCATTTTCAAGCAACCAAGGGTATGGAGGCATGATCGAACCTGGTGATACCAGCGTAGGGTCCATCATATGGCGGTAGTGCCAAGCTGCATTCGGGTTATTGACCCCAATACGGTGCAAATCAGGACCAGTACGTTTAGACCCCCATTGGAATGGTCTATCGTAGATAAACTCACCTGATTTAGAGTATTCTCCATAACGCTCTGTTTCCGAACGGAACGGACGAACCATTTGTGAGTGACAGACATAACAACCTTCTCTCAGGTAAATGTCACGTCCTTGTAGTTCAAGTGGTGTGTAAGGTTGTACAGATGCGATTGTCGGTACATTAGACTTCACCAAATATGTTGGCAGGAACTCCACCAAACCACCAATTGAAATCGCCACGATTGACCAGATTGTCATTTGGATTGGACGTCTTTCAATCCACTCATGCCATCTTTGGATTCTACCTCCATCACCTGTCAGTGCTGGTGCACTTGCTTCTTCTTCGGCTTGCAGCGACCCTTTCTTGATCGTCATGAAGATGTTATAAGCCATCATCAAGGCACCTGTCAGGTAAAGTGTACCACCCAATACTCTCAGTTTGTACATTGGAAGAATTTGTACCACTGTCTCCAAGAAGTTAGGGTACTTCAAGAAGCCTGCTTCAGTAAATTCTTTCCACATCAGCGATTGTGTCCAACCAGCCCAATAAAGCGGAATAGTATAGAACAGGATACCCAGTGTACCAATCCAGAAGTGCGTATTGGCCAATTTTGTAGAGAAAAGCTCTCTCTTATAAAGCCGTGGTATCAACCAGTAAAGCATACCGAATGTGAAGAAGCCATTCCAGCCCAAACCTCCAACGTGTACGTGAGCAATGGTCCAGTCTGTATAGTGAGAAATTGCATTCACACTCTTGAATGACATCATTGGCCCTTCAAACGTAGCCATACCGTATGCAGTAATCGCTACCACAAAGAATTTCAATACAGGGCTAGTTCTTACAGTGTCCCAAGCACCTCTCAAGGTCAGTAGACCATTCAGCATACCACCCCATGATGGAGCAATCAGCATTACAGAGAATACAGTACCCAGTGATTGTGCCCAGTCAGGCAATGCTGTATAGAGCAAGTGGTGTGGACCTGCCCAGATATAGATAAATATCAGGGACCAGAAGTGAATGATTGACAACCTGTAAGAGTATACAGGTCTATTTGCCGCCTTTGGTACGAAGTAGTACATCAGGCCTAGGTAAGGGGTTGTCAGGAAGAATGCTACGGCATTGTGACCATACCACCATTGTACCAGTGCGTCCTGTACCCCTGCAAAGATTGGATATGACTTCGTGAATGAAATCGGAAGCTCAAGGTTATTGACAATGTGTAGTACAGCAACTGTCACAAAAGTCGCAATAAAGAACCAGATCGCTACATACAGGTGTCTTTCTCTCCTTTTGATCAGTGTCATGATCATGTTTACACCGAATACTACCCATATTGCTGCAATAGCAATATCGATTGGCCACTCCAACTCAGCATATTCCTTAGCTGAGGAAATACCCATTGGTAAGGTAATCAGTGCGGAAAGAATGATTAACTGCCACCCCCAGAAATGGATTTTGGTCAGTACATCGCTAAACATACGAGCCTTGACCAACCGTGGCAATGCATAATAGATACCTGCAAACATACCATTTCCCACAAAGGCGAAAATAATGGCATTGGTGTGCAACGGTCTGATACGACCAAATGTGAGCCAAGCGGTTTCCATGTTCGCTTCAGGCAGTACCATCTGTATGGCGGCTATAAGCCCCACCAGCATCCCTGCCACGCCCCAAAAAATAGTAGCAACTGCAAAATTCCTTACAGCTACGTTGTCGTAGAAAAAGCGCTCCAGATTGGATTCACTATTCCTCTGAACGGTCTGACTGATTTGTTCTTTTGTAATCATTTTCTTCAAACAGTATTCTGATGCTTGGTGTGTAAGTATCATCATACTGATCTGAGTTTACAGACCAAATAAAGGCCAACAGGAAGCAAATTGCCACCACCAAACTTATCCCGATCAATATGACTATAGCACTCATAGGTTTAAATAAATGTAACTGTCTCGAACAAAAGTAAGGTGATGCTCATCGATGGACATTGACCGCCGTCAACCCTTTTATTGACTTTGATCAACAAAATTTAGAAATGGATATTTTTAATGACTGTAAAGGGTAAAAGACTGATTCTGATCAAAAAAACTCTCTCAAGAGTAGCGTATAGAATCAGGTATTTCGTTATTAGAAAAAGAATGGTGGTTAATGAATTAAAAAAATACTACCCGCAGTCAGAATATTCTTCCATCTGATCATGGAAGTTTACTATTTTGCACTATCATCACACTATTGATTAGGCTATCAACTAATACTATACTGTACAAATAAGGTCCACATGCAAAGACAGCCCCAACAGCTTAAGCTACTGGAAATAAAGAATCTTACTATTTCATCTTTAGGCAATACTGGTTACCATACGATCATTGACGACTTATCCATTAGTGTCAATAAGGGAGAAACCTTAGGCATTGTTGGAGAGTCTGGCTCAGGAAAGTCTGTTACGGCTCTTTCACTGTTGCAGCTCTTGCACACTCCCTCTATCCAAGTAAACAGTGGTGAGATCCTTTACAACAGTCAAAAGTTTGGAGAAATTGACTTGCTCAAGCTTCGCCCAAGCCAAATAAGAGGAATTAGAGGAGCTGAGATAGGGATGATTTTTCAGGATCCAATGAGTTCACTCAATCCTGTTTATACTTGTGGAAACCAAATGATAGAAACCATTCTTGAGCACCAAAATGTCAGTGCCCAAGAAGCTTGTAAACGAGCGCTTAACCTATTTGAAAAAGTAAAGCTTACCCCTGCCAAAAAGATTTTCCGTTCCTATCCTCACCAAATTTCAGGAGGACAGAAACAGCGGGTGATGATTGCCATGGCGCTTGCCTGTGAGCCTTCTCTACTTATTGCGGATGAGCCAACTACCGCACTTGACGTAACAGTACAGAAATCTATTCTAGAACTGGTACAGGAGCTTAACAATGAGTTCAATACCTCTACCCTATTTATATCACATGACCTTGCCGTGATAGCCGAGATGGCTGATCGTGTTGCAGTAATGTATAAAGGTAAAATTGTTGAGCAAGGTAGTGTGTGGGACATCTTTGAGAATCCGCAACATCCTTATACCAAAGGGCTATTAGCTTGTCGTCCAAGACTAGACATCAAGTTTAAAAGACTTCCTGTATTATCTGACTTTGTAGACAGCCTTACCGAATCTGGAATTGGCATCAGGGGACGTTATGCTTCTGTGGGTGAAGCCATTATTTGGAACAAGCAAACAGAGGATGAGATCAAGCAACGTAATCAGGAGCTAGCAAGTCAAAAGCCCATTCTTTCGGTCAGAAATCTGGAAACACATTTCCCCGTCAGCAAAAACTGGCTTGGCAAACCGACTCAATGGATGAAAGCGGTGGATGATGTATCTTTTGATGTATTTTCAGGAGAGACTTTAGGTCTTGTTGGAGAGTCAGGCTGTGGCAAGACTACACTCGGAAGAAGTATTTTGCAGCTTATTAAACCTTCTGCTGGTGAAATTATCTTTGAAGGAAAAGATATCACCAAGCTAAGTGAAAAGCAGCTAACGACGCTTCGAAAAGATATTCAAATCATTTTCCAAGACCCATATGCTTCATTAAACCCAAGGCATACTGTTGGGGAAGCTATTATGGAACCAATGCGTGTACATAATATTTACCGCTCTGAAAAGGAAAGAAAGATTGAGGCTATCAAATTACTGGAACGTGTCAACCTAAATGCCGCTCACTTTAACAGGTATCCGCATGAGTTTTCGGGAGGGCAACGTCAACGTATCAGCATTGCCAGAACATTGGCTGTAAAACCCAAATTCATTATCTGTGATGAATCTGTTTCAGCCTTGGATGTTTCAGTACAGGCGACAGTACTGAACCTACTGAACGAATTACGTGATGAATTCAATTTCACCTATATCTTCATTTCCCATGACCTTGCTGTAGTCAAATTTATTGCAGACCGTATCATGGTAATGAATGAAGGTAAAATTGTAGAGATTGACTTTGCTGAAAACATTTACAAGAATCCGAAAGAGGCTTATACCCAAAAACTGATTGATGCCATTCCTAGAGGTGACCTTCAGGATATTCAACGTGCTATGCTTAAGCGCCTAATGCAGAAGAGAGAGCGTAAAACCGTGGCACAAGCATTGGAACTCAGCCCTGAAAGTAAGAAATAATGCAAAGGCTTATCATTCTGTCTGACTTATGGGGAAAAGAAAAAGCTGAATGGACTCAGCTATACACTTCAGTACTTGACAACACCTTCGATATCCAATATTATGATTGTTGCGAATTGGGTAACGTCAATAAGGCCGATTATACTGAAGCAAGCCTGCATCAGCAATTTGTAAATGGTGGAGTTGAAAAAGCAGTTCAAAGCCTATTGGCAAAAGAGACAGGTCCTACATATGTTTTAGCATTTAGTATTGGGGGTACTATTGCTTGGAAAGCTGCCCTTCTAGGATTAAACATCCTCAGTCTATTTGCTGTCTCTGCTACTAGGCTAAGGTATGAAAAGGATAGTCCTCCCACGAATATCAATCTGTATTATGGTGATGAAGATCCATATAAACCTGAACAGGCTTGGTCTAACCAGTTTCAATTAGCTTTTGAACTAATTTCTTTTCACAATCACTCTCTTTATAAAGACCCTGCTTTTGCTAAAAAGCTTTCAAATACGATCGCCCTTTGTGTATAAGAAAAAAGGCAGTAAGTTTTAGAAACTTATTGCCTTTTCTATTTAAAGTTACCTATTTCGGTTATTATGGTCTAAAGCCAATTACCAAAATATCATCTGTCTGCTGAGACACACCTTCCATCCAATTCATCAGCTTTCTTCTTAATACCTTACGCTGACTATCCATTGGCTGGTCATGTATTTCCAAAAGCATCTCCTTGAAGTTTTTCATCAGGAACTTGCTACCCTCTTGATTGAACTGGTCTGCATAACCATCTGAGAAAATATAGTAAGCCGCATTATCATCTAATGAGAAAGTATGCTTGGTATAGCTTTCACTTTCATAACGGTCACTTCTTCTTCCTCCGATTGGCATGCGATCACCTTTAATCACTTCCATTTCACCATCGACAATCCTTACCAGTGGGTTTTTAGCGCCTGCATACTCAACCTGACGTGTATCATAATTGATTACACAAAGAGCTAAATCCATTCCATCTTGATTCTCTGTCTCGCTTTGGTTCAGCTGTTTGTGAACACGGTCATGCATCAGGTTCAATACTTCATCTGGAGATTCGATATCCCTTACATTGACGATCTCATTGAGCAAGTTGTTGCCAATAATACTCATAAATGCACCCGGAACACCATGACCAGTACAATCTACTGCTGCCATAAACAGCTTACTGCCTTTCTTCAGGAACCAGAAGAAGTCACCACTTACAATATCTCTTGGCTTAAAGAATACAAAAGAATCTGCAAGCAGGTCATTGATCAAGGTTCTGTTCGGCAGCATTGCCTGCTGAATACGCTTGGCATACTTGATACTTGAAGTCATCTTCTGGCTGGTCTTCTGGATCTCCTGGTTTTGAAGCTCCATCTTATGATAAGACTCAGCGTTTTCCACTGCAATTGCTGTGTATACTGCCAGGTTTCGAAGGATGTTGATATGGTACGGTGTATAAGCATTTTTCTTAAAGCTTTGAACCGTGATTACACCAATTACCTTATCCTTTGTTTCCAATGGCAAGTAAATAATAGACTCTGGGCTTTTTCCAGCCTCAGGAGCCTTCATCTCCTCGATATACTTATTATACTCTCTCTCGTAATCAAGGATAAATACCTCCTTATGATTCTTGATACTCCATACTGAGAATCGGTGATCATCATCCATAGGGTGATAGAATGTTGGTAGCTTTTCACCCGCTTCCAATGCACCCCTAAACTCGATATGGTTCTTGATCGGATTAATAATACCTACACCAAATGCAGAAGCATCCATCAAGTTATTGACGTGCTCATACATGGTAGAGATAATATCTTCTGTAGAAAGGGTAGATGTCAACTCCATACCCATATCAGACAGGAGTTCTACGTCTTTCAGCGATTGCTCCAGCTTACTGTGCTGTACCTCAATCTGCTCTTTCTGCTTCACTACCTCCGATGTACGCTCATCTACAATTTCCTCCAGACTCTCGTATACCAAGGCGTTGTCCAATGCAATACCTACATAAGCCGCCAAGTTTCGAAGGATGTTCAGGTCCTGCTCTCCATAAGCGTACTTTTGGTTACTCTGGATGGTAATTACTCCCAAAGGACCTACTTTACCAACAAGTGGCATGTAAATTACCGACTGAGGAAGCCCTGAGGTATCTGCAGGAAGCTGTGTATCAAGATATTTATTGAAATCTTTATCCAAATCATGAATCAATACTTCCTCTTGTCTTTTAAGACAGTAAACCGAAAGTTTTGAATCATCTGATATTTCATAAAAATAAGCAGGAAGCTTTTTATCATACTCAATGGTACCCGGAACGTCAATCCTGTTTTTACGTGAATTGTAAACACCAATTGAGAAGATTTTGGCGTCCATCAGGTTGTTGACATTCTCATATACCGTTTCGATAATTTTATCTACCGAAAGGTTGGCTGTAATGTCCTGACCTATCTCACCCAACAGTTTTACTGTTTCAAAAGCATTCTTCAGTTCCTGCTCATGTGCCTTTGCCTGTACTGCAAATTTCTCTGCATTTGCCAAACGCGCTTCCATCAATGAAGCATTGTCAATGGCAATAGCTACATAAACAGACAGGTTTCTAAGAATATTCAGGTGGTAATTTGTGTAGGCATTTTCAGTCTTGCTCTGTACTGTGATTACACCAACAGTCTCTTGCTTGTCCCTGATTGGCAAATACACCACTGACAGCAAATCTCCACCTACATTAGGCGCAGGCAGTTCTGTCTCACCAAAGTAGTTCGCATATTCCTTATGGTAGTTGCTGATCAGAATTTCTTCACTATTCTTAAAACACCTAACAGCTAACCTGTTTTCCTCGCTTAAAGAGTAGTAATTGAATGGCAAACGCTCTCCATTTTCAATAGACCCTGAAAACTCGATGCGTTCTTTTTCCTTATTGAAAATTCCTATATCGAAAGCATAAGCATCCATCAGCTCATTCACTTTCTCATAGACTGTTTCAATAATGGTTTCTACCGAAGTAGCATCTGTAATGGCTTGACCAATACTTCCCAAAGTAGCGATTTGCTGTTCAAAGCTTTCACTCAATGACTCGATTGACTTTTCCTGCTTTGTCACCACTGGCTTTGGCGCTTCTTTTACAGCTACCTCTGTCTGCTGGCTAAATGCCTGCTGTGCCTGAACCATCAGCGATTGGTTCAATACACAATTCTGCAATGTGATTGCCATTTGAGGAGCTAAAAGCTCCATATACTCCAATGTTTCAGGAGTGAATGTCTCTTCTTTTGTTCTGTTTTCTATTAACAGGAAACCTACATTAACATCCTGATTTACCAATGGAAGCAAACTGACCATAAATGGCTTTACAGTATTGAGATACTCGTCCTCTCCAAAGTGTACTACCATTTGTGTCTTGGTAATAGAAATGGTACGAGGTTTTCTTTTCAGTCGCTCAAACACCTGTAAAGGAAGGGTGGAAGTGTCAGCCATAACTGCTTCCTGATGGATTGTCAGTTCGCCTTTATCAAGCTCGGCTAAAATCTTGTAATGGTCACCTGATTTAATCACCAGCATTACACGATCAGGATTCAGCTGTTCATTGGTAAGTTGAATCAACTTGCGTGACAGACCTGAAAGTGTTACTTCCCTTGAAATGTCTTGGTAGACTTTGATCAGTGTATTCTCATTCTCCATGGTATATTCAGCAGTAGCCCCATTGGGGTAGATTCCAAAAAAATATGCGGGACATGTCATTGAAAATATTACCTGACAGTCCAATCAGCAGCATATATATGGTAGTATTGGCTGCTTGCCCTTTTCAAAAGAGCCTTGTTTGATATAGCAAAATACAATTATTTCTACAAAAAGTAATGCTAAATACAAAACGGAGAAATCCCCACAATAGGTATAGGGACTCCTCCATTAATTTTATTCTTCTAATCTTATCACCTTTACAATACCATCAATATCCTTGAGATTATTGATAAGGTTATCAGCTTCATCTGTGTCATGCACTGAAAGTCCGATAGTTCCTTTGAAGATACTACTCTCAGTATCAATGGAAATAGACTTGATATTCACACACATTTGTGTCGAAATAATCTTGGTCACATCATTTACCAAACCAACACGGTCAGTTCCTTCCACCTTCAGCTTAATTTCGTACTCACTGTCCTGACTGTTAGCCCAACGTGCCTTGATAATTCGGTAGCCATAGTTGGCCATCATCGAAACAGCATTAGGGCAATTGGTTCTATGTATCTTGATACCATTATTGATCGTGATAAAACCAAAGATGTCATCTCCAAATATCGGGTTACAGCATTTTGCCAATGAGTAATGTACGCTTTCCATATCCTCCCCGATCACCAGTTCGTCACCATCTTGTCGGATACGTCTAATGCGCTTTTTAAACTCCTTGGCGGTTTCAGGTACAATCTTCTCTGAGCGCAATTTTTCATTTTGCTTGTGCTGCTCATTGAATTTCTTGATCTCTGTATGATCAATAATACCTTCCCCTACTTGAGAGTATAGATCCAGCTCAGTCTGTAAACCAAAGTAGTCTTTCAGTTGCTTCAGTGTTCGGTCATTGAACGGCAAGTGCATCTGCTTAAGCTTACGCTCAACAATCTCACGACCGAGTTCAGACATTTTTCTCTTGTCTTCTTTCAGGTAAGACTTGATCTTTGCTCTTGCCCTTGAGGTTTTTACAAATTGCAACCAACCTTCTGTTGCCTTTGGCTTATTGGCCGTCAGAATCTCAATCTGATCCCCATTTTTCAATTCATGGTTCAAAGGCACCAGTCGACCGTTGATTTTTGCACCCAAACATTTGGCTCCTACCTCAGTATGAATATCAAATGCAAAGTCCAATACAGTAGAACCTTTAGGGAACACTTTCAAATCCCCTTTAGGAGTAAAGGCAAAAACCTCTTTATTGAATAGGTTAGAACGGAAATCGTCCAAGAATTCGATGGCACTCATCTTGTCATTCTCCATCATCTCACGGACGGCATTCAACCAGCTTTCTATACCTTGTTCCCTTGGCTTTCCATTCTGAGCGCCTCCTTTTCCTTTTTCCTTGTACTTCCAGTGAGCTGCGTATCCTTTTTCAGCAATCTCATCCATCCGCTCACTTCTCACCTGTACCTCTACCCAGTGACCTTCAGGACCCATAACTGTAGTATGCAAAGACTCATAACCATTGGCTTTCGGCATACTGACCCAGTCTCTCAGCCTACTCACATTTGGTCTATAATGATCGGTTACCACAGAGTAAATCTGCCAACATTTCGCTTTTTCCATCTCCATGGTCGAACCGAAGATGATTCGAATTGCAAACAGGTCAAACACTTCCTCAAACGGAATGTTCTGTTTACGCATCTTATTAAAGATAGATCGAATGGATTTTGTACGTGACTTGATCCGGTACTTTATCCCCATTCTATCTAGGTCTCGCTTGATCGGCTCTGTAAAGGTATTGGTAAACTTTACCCTTGCTGGCTCCGACTTTCTGAGTTTCTCAGATATTTCATCATAAGTTCTCCTGTCCGAATACTTCAGAGAAAGGTCTTCCAGCTCAGACTTTATATTATAAAGTCCTAACCTGTGTGCCAACGGTGCATAGATGTACTCCGTTTCTGACTTGATCTTAAGACGCTTGTCTTTTGGCATACTCTCAAGCGTACGCATATTGTGCAAACGGTCAGCGATCTTCACCAGTACCACACGGATATCTTCCGAAATTGTCAACAGCATCTTCCTGAAGTTTTCCGCTTGCAGCGAATCTCCCTTTGCTGATGTTTCCGATATCTTGGTTAACCCTTCAACAATTTTGGCTACTTTCGAGCCAAAATGCGTTTCAATGTCATTAAACGTATATTCAGTATCCTCCACCACGTCATGCAAAAGTGCAGACACGATAGAGGTAGTACCTAATCCTATTTCTTCTGTAACAATAGTCGCTACTGCCACAGGATGATAGATAAATGGCTCCCCTGACTTACGACGCATATCTTTATGCGCCTCAGTAGCAAATACAAATGCTTTCCTGATGGTTTTCTGGTCATCCCCCTGCAAATATGGACTTGCTTTTTGCAGCAGGTTGCGGTACATCTTCAGCAGCGTCTTGTTTTCCTTTTCAACGTCAATATTCATGACACACCACGGTATTTAATCTTAACTAAGCAAATGAATGCAGGACCTTATCCCTGAATACTATGCAAGGTATAAAACATAATGTTGCCTGACATCTAAGTCAGTAAAAATTCGTTCACCAAACATTATAAACTCACTTTTACAACTAAACAAATTATGCTTGTGTTATAGTAGGGTGTACGCTAGGTCTATATAATAATGTAATGGGCTATATTCCTTAGCTGAGTACTTCTTATACACCCCCTATCGTATTTCACCTCCTATTTGGTGCTTTATTCTATATAAATTACGTTATAAATCTTAAAAAAATCCCATAAAAGACCATATTTAAAGCTTCTTTATAAAAAAAATCACGCAAGGCATTGCAAAAAAACTTCTTATCATTACCTTTGCACCGCATAAATTGAATGTACAGAGGCAACATTCGATGCGGATGTGGCGAAATTGGTAGACGCACTAGACTTAGGATCTAGCGCCGCGAGGCATGGGGGTTCGAGTCCCTCCATCCGCACAATAATCTGACAGCTAATAACAAACAATTCTCAATCTGACAGGTTGAGAATTTTTTGTTTAGAGTCAGCCCTAGTATTTTCCTTGGCAGGTTAGCCTCTGCCTATCAGTGCAAAATGGGAAACCCTGCAAGTGAAGATCTGTAGATTGTCACACACAATAAATCTTAAGAACCTTGGAATTCAAATTTGATAAAAAAGAGAACTCTTACGGCCTGTTGACTGTACAGGTGGCAGAGAGCGACTTCCTACCTGAATTTAACAGACGAGTTAAAGAACAGGCACAAAGAGCCAACTTCAAAGGCTTCCGTCAGGGTAAAGTTCCTCCATCATTGATGAAAAAGATGGTAGGTAAAGACCTGAAAATGGACGTTTTCAATGCAACAGTTGGTCAAGCAGTTGACAACTACCTGAAAGAGAATGATATCAAAACTATGTTCCAGCCAATGTACAAGGGTGATTTCCTGACTCCAGAAAAACTGGATGCAGAGAAAAACTTCACGCTTGAGTTCGAACTGATGGTTGATCCTGAATTCGACTACACGTTGGACAAAAGAGTTAAGGTTAAAGGATACGAGCTGGAAGTAACAGATCAGGACGTTGAGAACACAATCAACAAACTGATGGAAACATACCCTAATCAGGTAGATGCTGAAGCTGTTGCTGAAGGTGACTCTGTAAAAGCTGTATTCAAAGCAGAAGCTAACGACTTCGAAAAAGAAGCAGTTTTGGAGCTTGACGAGAAAGTTCAGGATGAAGTGAAGAAAGCTTTCATCGGTAAAAAAGTAGGTGAAGAAGTATCTTTCGATGCTGAAAAAGTATACGAAGACGCTAAGCGTTTGAGACTGCTTTTCGGTGGTGACAAAGAAGAGGCTAGCAAATTCACTGGCACTTTCACTGCTAAGATTGAAAACATCAGCAGAAAAGAGACTCCTGCATTGGATCAAGAGTTCTTTGACAAAGTATTGGGCGAAGGCAAAGCAAGCAACGAAGAAGAATTCAGAGCTGAGCTTAAGAAGATCATCGGTGAGGCTAACGAACCTGCGATCGACTCTACTTTGGCGGATGCTATCAGAACTAAACTGTTGGACAAAACTTCATTCGAGCTGCCAACTGACTTGCTGAAGAAAGTGATGAACAACTCTAACCAGAACAAACTTTCTGACGAAGAGATTGAGGAGAAATTCCCATCATTCGAAGAAGCTGTTAGATGGAGAGTAATCACTAACAAAATCTTCGCTGATGCTGAGCTTAAAGTTGAGCACTCAGAAGTTGAAGCTGCTGCTGGCGAGCAAATCCAAGCTCAAATGGCTCAGTTCGGTATGGCTGATATGGAAGAAGAGCAACTGTCTCAATTCGTTCAGAACTACCTGACTTCAGAGAACGGTAAGTACTTCGAGCAAACTTACGAGCAAGTTTACAATGACAAGCTGATCAGCTACGTGAAAGAAAAAATCACTGTTGACGCTGAGAAAGTAGATTTGGCTCAGTTTGAGGAAATCTTGAAGGCTTCTATGGAAGATAAAAAGAAGAAGTAATTTTCTTCTAGAGAATAAATACAAAAGCCCTCTGCTTCAAATGAAACAGAGGGCTTTTTTAATCTATGACCTGACTTCAGGAAAGTGCAAAGTACTCTTCCAACTCTTTTAGAGTTGCTTCTTCCGTCACAATATCTTTTACGAGTTCACCTTTCTGCATCACTACAATTCTTTCACAAACCTCCGTTACATGATTAAGGTCGTGGCTTGAAATCAGTAAGGTCGTACCATGTTCTTCCTTAAATTCCCTCAGTAACTTCTTCAGACGAATCTGTGTCGTAGGGTCAAGGTTTGCAAAAGGCTCATCCAATACCAACACCTCAGGATTTGGTAACATAGCAGCTACTATTCCCACTTTCTTTTGGTTTCCTTTTGAAAGGTCACGGATGTATTTCTTGTGTCCCAAAATTTCGCCATTAAACAACTCTTCATACTGTTGAAGTCTAGCACTAATCTCCGCCTTATTCAGCCCATGTAACTTTCCAACAAAAGCAAAGTATTCATCCGGTCTTAGGTAACCAATCAGGAAGCCTTCATCCAAATAAGAGCCTGTATAGCTTTTCCATGTTTCACCCTGTGACACATCAGCTCCATTGGAGTAAATATGTCCACCAGAAGGTTTTACAAGATCCAACAGCATCCTGAAAAGTGTTGTCTTTCCTGCTCCATTATTACCTACCAACCCAAAACTCTGCCCCTTTTCTATTTCAAGTGATGGGATATTAACCACCACATTATCCTTGTATTGCTTTAATATATATTGAATAGATATCATCTTATATGTCGTTTTTGGTCATAAACTTAAATCAGCTTTCTCTAAATGTCTCTGCAATCTCATACTTGGTGGATGTGATCTTTTCAGCGATTTCCTTGATCCACACATTTGTCAGAGACAAACTCAGCAAGCTGCAAGCGCCAATTGCTATCAGTCCATTCTCATAGGCTCCGAATGCCCAGAAAGGCGCAAAAATCATATACGGTAAAGAGAACAAAGGAAGCCCTACAAGCAACTGACTTTTCCCCACTCCCTGCCAGCTGTAAGCCGAAGCATTGAGTTCCATCTTACGACGGTTGTATACTGAAAAGCCCAGCATAATAACGCTACCTATACCAATACAGTATAGGTACATCGCTGTATTAATTGCTATGAACTTTATATCTATAAAACCATATAGAAGCGACATCAGGTAGCATAGGGTCGTAACGCCATTAATCAGCCAAAGCTTTGCTTTATAATATTTTTTCAGGTCAATATTCTGGGAAAAGATGCCGTCAATGTAAGCTCCTTCCCATGAGAGAATAAACTGACCATAGTTAATCATAAAGATTCCGCACATAAAAACCCCTGTAAAAAGAAACATGCCATATGAGTCTGCATACTGGTCATTCAAAACGAATATCAACCCATAAGCAACTCCCAGAGGAATCATCAGAAGCATACCACGGGTTCTCTTGTTTCTGATAATCATTTTTGCTTCCAGCATCATATAGTTTCCTGTCTCTCCCAACTTATCCAAAAATGATAACGCAGGTATATCTCCAAGCTTGAAGGCATCCTTTGGCACTGCATCCAAATAAGTATGGTGAAGCAGGAAGTTGTAATTCGCAAAATAGAATACCAAGGGATACAGGATAAGCAGAAGCGAAAACCAAGGATAATCCAGAAAGAAAGTAAACGTATAGGTAGATATTGTAATCAGGGAAATGATATCAAACCGGTCGAGCAATATCAAAGTAGCATAGAGCAATACCCCTACAAAAAGCCACTTGCTATTCATATGTGACAACCGTTTGATAAAGCCTCCCAGATATGAATTACCAATTACAATTAAGTAAATACCAATCCCCCAAAGCATGCTGGTTTGTATTCCATAGGTCGGAAGCACACCTTTTACAGTAAAGGGCACCAGTACCAGCAGCGGTAAAAAGTTGTACACATTGAAAAGCATCCTGAAAAGGACATGGTGAGCCACTTTCTTTTTGGAAATTGGCAGGTGCAGATAAGGCCATGCAGACATTACAGGTAAGTTGGAAAAAATGTAGCGTACCAGAATATCTCCAATAACATAATAAAGTAATAGTCCACTAAAAGCATATTCTACTGGCACACCAGGGAATAATTCTTTTAGAATAAGGTCAGAAGCATACCCAATCAAAGCAAAAGAGCCTGCGATATACAAGACCAGCAATGCCACAAAGATGTTGACTGCTATATTGTTTCGCCACATTTTGGCTCGCCAATTTTCTTTGAATTGGTGCTTGAACAAAGTCAGCATACGAGAAGTCAGTTAAATGTTCAGTGTTCAGTTACAGCGCACCCTCTTCGAATTTTTGTTATAATAATGGGTACCCGAAGGAATGTATTTCTACAATAAAGAAAAAGTTTTCGTACTCAAGTTCAAACGAAATATTCTAAAATAAGGTTGAAATAATGACAATATAAATAGTTTAGAAAAAGGGTTTCTCTAAAAAAATCCTATATTCTTTTACTTTGCCACAGTACTGATGATTATCAGTCAGGCATTAATTACGCACATAAAAAAACACCTTAAATAATTGCTTATTTTCAATAAATTTATAAAGAGATTTATTAATTTTACGCCTTCGTTTTTGGGTGTACCCCGAAACAACTTGCAAACTTTCAGCTTGAAGCTACTTCCGTAACTGATGTTACCAATTAGCTAAAGGCATTTTTCAGACACTTATTTAGTCAATAAATACATAAATCCTTGGGATGAAATTATCTGAATTCAAGTTCAACCTTCCAGAGAAACTGATAGCAAAATACCCTTCTGAAAATAGGGATGAGTCAAGATTGATGGTAATCCACCGTGATTCCGGCAAAATTGAGCACAAAGTGTTCAAGGATGTTATCAACTACTTTGATGAAGGTGATGTATTCGTAGTCAATAACACCAAAGTATTCCCTGCGCGTCTATATGGCAACAAGGAAAAAACAGGGGCTAAAATTGAAGTGTTCTTGCTAAGAGAACTCAACAAGGAGTCTCATCTTTGGGATGTACTGGTAGACCCTGCTAGAAAGATCAGGGTAGGTAATAAGTTATATTTTGGTGATGGCAACCTGGTAGCTGAGGTAATTGACAATACTACCTCTAGAGGACGTACTATCCGTTTCTTGTTTGACGGTGACGATGCTGAGTTCTACAAAACTATTGAAGAACTAGGAGAAACTCCTCTTCCAAAAGACTTGGAGCGTGCAGCTGAACCAAGTGACAGAGAGCGTTTCCAAACAATCTTTGCAGAAAAGAAAGGAGCTGTTGCAGCACCAACAGCTGGTCTTCACTTCACTCCTCAAGTAACTAAGAGACTTGAAATTAAAGGAGTTGATCTGGTTCCAATTACATTGCATGTTGGATTGGGCACCTTCCGTGAAGTAGACGTGGAAGACCTGACCAAACACAAAATGGATTCAGAAAACTTCCAGGTTACTCAAGAGACTGTTGATATTGTAAACAGCGCTCTGACAGGTAAAAGAAATGTATGTGCAGTTGGTACTACAGTGATGCGTGCACTTGAAACATCTGTTTCAGCATCGAACCTTCTGAAAGCAAATGAAGGGTGGACTGATAAGTTTATCTTCCCTCCATACGATTTCAAAATCTGTCGTTCATTGGTAACCAACTTCCATAAGCCACAATCTACACTGATGATGATGGCTGCTGCCTTTGGTGGTTACGAACTGGTCATGCATGCTTACGAAGAAGCTGTAAAAGAAAAATACAGATTCCTTACTTACGGAGATGCAATGCTTATTCTCTAAGTAAGTCTACCAAGACGTTCTTCCTACAGCCCCAAACTGTGGGAAGAACGACTTATCCACACTTCTCCCCACAACACCAGCTACTGACACATACTACTATCTGCAATCATGCCCAAAAAAAATGTCCAACGTATTCCTTTCTTTCCTCTCAACCTTATTGTGTTTCCCAGCGAACCACTAAATCTTCATGTTTTTGAACCCCGCTACAGGCAGCTTGTCAAGGATTGTCTAAACCTGAATACTCCTTTTGGCATTCCTCCCCATATTAATGAAAGAACTATGAGTTATGGCACTCTCATGGAAATTGAAGCTGTAGTTAACAAGTATCCAGATGGGCGCATGGATATCAAAACCAAAGGGATTCAAACTTTTTATATGAATAGCTTTGAGAACCCAATGGAGGATAAGCTGTATGCTGGAGGAAGTGTGGTGGAAATCCCTATGAATGACAATGCAAATGATGCTCAGAAATGGATGCTAGTTGAAAAAGTGACAGAGCTTTTTGACTTGATGGAAGTTAATATTTCATTTGATGCAAAAACACCTTTTCTATCCTTCAAGTTAGGTCATCACATTGGACTGTCCGTAGGGCAAGAATACCATCTCCTGACAATTCCTGATGAATATAAAAGAATTGAATACATGCTTGACTATGTTGAGAGAGCACTTCCTATTGTACGGGAGATTGAACGAAGCAAGCAGCGTATAAAAATGAATGGACATTTCAAGAATATACGCTTCCGCTTCGATGAGTAAAAGTATCTTACTTTTCTTGAAGCAACGAGTCACCATCAAACGTGACTGGCAAAAGGCTCTTCATGCTGTCTGCCACTAAGTATGCCCCCCCTTCTGTCTGCATAATCATTCTAATTGGCTCACCTTGTTTGTACTCATACTCTAGAAGCGCCTGTCTGCAAGACCCACATGGTGAAACAGCTACAAAATCCTTATTATCAGGTCTTGCCACAACTGCAATCATTTCAATTTTTTTCCCTGGACGATTTCCTCCAATCCAATATACCGCACTCCGCTCTGCACACATGCCTGACGGGTACGCTGCATTCTCCTGGTTACTTGCCACTACTATTTCTCCATCTTCCAAAAGCATGGCTGCTCCTACATTGAATTTTGAATAAGGAGCATAAGCCAAACTGGATGCTTCTTCTGCTCTACGAACTAACTTTTGGAACGATGAAGGCAGTTCATTCAGATTCTCATAAAAATCCAAATCAGTATTTAAAGTGATTCTTTTTGGCATCTTTCAAATTGTTATGTTGTCAATAAATCCAACTTCACGACAAAGTACATAAGTACCTGCTATTGTTCTTATAATTGGATGGTAAGAATATTTCAACAGAAATACTTCTTACTGATTCGCCACCCCAATAATTTTCATATTTTGGTACCCATTAACATCCAACTGTTCTATAAACAATACAATAAACTAACACATTAAGATGCACAAAATTTTTATTATCGGGGCAGGAAGATCCGCTTCATCCTTGATCAGCCATTTGCAGGAGCGGTCTCTAGAGAAAAACTGGAAACTCGTAATTGGTGATTTTCAAAAAGAACTAGCAGAAAGCAAAGCCAAAAACCATCCACACTGTGAAGCCATTTTTTTTGATGCCAATGATGCTACGCAACGTAAGGCAGAGATTTCCCAAGCTGACATAGTGATATCAATGCTTCCTGCAAGCATGCACTATTTGGTAGCCAAAGACTGCATAGCCTTGAAAAAACACCTGATCACAGCCTCTTATGTCTCTAAAGAAATTGAACAATTACATCAGGAAGCAATCAAGAATGATGTACTACTACTGAATGAGATTGGACTGGACCCAGGTATTGACCATATGTCTGCCATGCAGATGATCAAGGGTGCTAAAGATAAAGGATACCATATTGAAGCGTTTGAATCCTTTGCGGGAGGTCTGCTTGCTCCTGAAAGCGAAAACAATCCTTGGAAATACAAATTCACTTGGAACCCTCGTAACGTAGTATTAGCAGGACATGGTGGTGCTGTTAAGTTCTTACATAACGGACGTTATAAATACATTCCTTATAACAGGGTTTTCCGCCGAACTGAAATCATTAATATCGACGGATATGGCAGATTTGAAGGTTATGCCAACCGTGACTCTCTAAAATACATTGAGAAATATGGGCTTCAGAACACCCCTACCGTCTATAGAGGAACACTGAGACGTCCTGGTTTCTGCCGTGCATGGGATTGCTTTGTGAAAATTGGGGCTACAGATGACAGCTACATTATGGAAAACTCCGAAAACATGACTTATCGTGAGTTTATCAACTCATTCTTGGCTTACAACCCCAATGATTCTGTTGAGCTTAAACTGATGTATTACCTGAAAATAGATCAGGACTCTGATGTCATTGAGAAATTACACTCATTGGATATTTTCAGTGACAAAAAAGTGGGACTGAAGAATGCGACTCCTGCACAGATTCTTCAGAAAATACTGGAAGACAAATGGACATTGGCTCCAACCGACAAAGATATGATTGTTATGTACCATAAGCTGGTATATGGTACTGGTACCACTCACCGCCTTCTAACTTCACATATGGTTATTAAAGGTGATGATCAGGTTGAAACAGCTATGGCTAAGACAGTAGGTTGGCCAATGGCAATTGCGACTGAGTTATTGCTAGATGGCAAGATCAGTATGAGAGGTGTTCAGATTCCAATTCACCCTGAAATTTACGAACCTGTCTTAAGTGCATTGGCACAAAAAGGTATTGTATTCCAAGAACATGAAATTGAACTGGACCCTCAACAGATGAGTAGCTTATAATAGCTGAAAAGGGAAAAAACATTTAAGCAAATCCCATTTATTCCCTTAAAAAATTCTATTTTTATATTACATATAAGCTAATAATCTTACATACTTAGATAAAATAGGTCTAGGGTATGCAACAAATAAAGCCGCTCCATAGGCAAGCACTATGGAGCGGTCTATTAAAAATCCACCTTAAAATTCCTTCAAACCAATGTCCCAACTAGAATATACAGATCAAGGAAGTGGTCCTTGTATCGTTTTACTGCATGGATTCTGTGAATGCAAGGAGATATGGGAAAACTTATCAGCTAAGCTTTCCAAGGAGTTCAGGGTTATTTGTCCCGATATGCCTGGCAATGGAAAAAGTCCGCTTACTGATGATGTGCAAAGTCTTTCTGATTATGCACGAAAAATAAATGAGACACTGCAAACTGCTAGTGTTGAGACATGCGTAATGATTGGGCACTCATTGGGTGGGTACGTTACACTTGCCTATGCAGAGCAATTTCCCGATGCACTTTCAGGAATAGGATTATTTCACTCTACAGCATTCGAAGACGATGATGACAAACGTGAAAACAGGGATCGAGCGATTGAGTTTGTCCGTCAGAATGGCGCTGAAAAGTTTATCAAATACATGTTTCCTAACCTTTTCTCTGCTACGACCAAAGACACCAAGCCAGAGGTAATAAAGCAAGCCATCGAGTTGTGTCTTAACAAGTGTAGTATTGAGAGTGTAGAAAGGGCTTCATTAGCCATGAAAGCGCGTCCAGATAGGATCAATATTGTTAAGACTTTTCCTAAACCTATTCTATACATAATAGGAAAAGAAGACCAGTCTGTACCGCTTCAAAAAGGCTTGGAGCAATGTTACCTTCCTTCAGACAGTCATGTCCACTTTATGCAAGAGGTTGGTCATATGGGTATGTTTGAAGCTCCCGAAAAAACATTGTCCACAATTAATTCTTTTGCACATTATTGTTATATCCAATAACAACCTAAACATCGAATTTTGTTACCCCAAGGTTCCAAAACCTTGGGTCCTTTAACCAATTATTATAACCCATATGGAATTACTCGAACAACTATGTGGCATTCATGCACCATCTGGTAATGAGGCTGCTATGAAAGAGTTTATTCTGGAGTATGTATCAAAAGAAAAGAAGCACTGGATAGTACAACCAGAGATCTTTTCTGGAGAACAGTTTCAGGACTGCATTGTACTTGTATTCGGAAAGAAACCACGCACGGCCATTTTTGCACATATGGACAGTATCGGGTTTACGGTGAAATACGGAAATGAGATTGTAAAAATAGGTGGTCCCAAAACCCAAACAGGCTACAAACTCACTGGTTCTGATAGTAAAGGGCCTATAGAGTGTGAAATGGATGCTCCTGAGGGAAGTAAAAAGTCTTTTTACACCTTTGAAAGAGAAATTGAAAGGGGAACCGACTTGGTCTTCAAATGTGATTTCAGACAAAGCAAAGAGTATATCCAATCTTGCTATATGGATAACAGACTAGGCTGTTGGAATGCCCTAAAAGTAGCCGAAACACTAGAAGAAGGGATTATCTGCTTTTCCACTTATGAAGAAGTTGGAGGCGGCAGTGTCGGCTTTTTAGGTAAGTTTATCTATGAAAAGTATGGAATACAACAGGCGTTGATCTCTGATATAACTTGGATCACTAAGGGGGTTAAAGATGGAAAAGGGGTTGTGATCTCCATGAGAGACAGAGGAATTCCTCGGCGCATTTACATAAATCAAATCATTCATTTAGCAGACCAATCAGGCATTGATTACCAACTAGAAGTGGAAGACGCTGGCGGAAGCGATGGTCTGCAATTACAAGCAGCTCCTTATCCATTTGACTGGTGCTTTATTGGCGCTGCTGAAGACAATGTCCACACTCCTGATGAAAAAGTACACCGTCACGATATTGACTGTATGGTCAAACTATATCAATACTTAATGAAGCATTTATAGCCTCTCATAGGCTTGATGTCTATATAACCCATTCGATTGTCATATTAAAAAACTTATTATCATCATGACTAGACTGAAAATAACATCATTATTATTCTGGTTTCTGACTTTATCATGCTGCGTCAATGGTTATACCCAAAATAACGATTACGACAAACTCATGGCAGCTATCCAAGGCAACAATGTTTCTGACTTGCAAGCAATGGTTGACCGTGGTACAGACCCAAATGCAAGAGACATTTTCCAACAAACTACTTTACATAAAGCTGCCAAATTTGGTCGTTTGGAATGCACTGAAGTCCTGCTTGAGGCTGGTGCTGACCCAAATGCAAGAGGCAAAAACGACAAGACACCTCTTTATGATGCTGTATTTGCTGGTGAAAACCTGATTGTCAGCACACTCTTGACATATGGTGCAGACCCTAACCTTCCATATGGAGAAGATGAGAAAAACCTTCTTCACCTGCTGTCTGACAGAACCAACCGACTGAGCACTATCATTATTCTACTGGACAATGGAGCAGACCCTAGAGCTGTAGATAGGCATGGAAAAAATGCAATCTACTATGCTCGAAAGAACAAGAACAAAGAGCTGGTAAAACTGATGAAAAAGTATCGCTAGTTTTCCACCATAAACTGTAAAATAAGAAAAGCGTCTTTCGAAGACGCTTTTCTTATTTTTACCAATAACCTCATATTTCAGGTTGCATTACCACTAAAAAGCCTTTACTCTCCATATTCATATCTTTCTGTTGGTTAATGGATATCTTATATCTATGAGAGGTTTTATCGGAATGATACAAGTACACTTTCAAGGTCTGAGCCATTCCACTATCTGCTTTTTCCAAAGCCTGCTCAAAAGCTGTTTTGTCTTCTATCTCTACAAACCAGTCCTGTAAGAATTTATTTCTCATTTCTTTTCTTGAATACCCCGTCACTCCCTGAAATCCTACACTTGTTGATTTAATGGCACCATCTAACCTCAACTCCAAAATAGAGAAATGCGATTCATATAGGTTAATCTTTGTCTTGGTCTGATATTCCCGTTGTTTATCTTCTGTTGTAAAGTGGGCAAACTTGATCACTTTATATGGCTGACCTTCCAAGTCAAAAATTGGATTATAAGAACCTTCCAACCAAACCATTTGCTCATCTGAGCGCAGACGTTTGTACTCTCCTGAAGAAGATGTCCCCTCTTTAAGACTGTCCCAAAGCATCTTATATCTCGGCGAGCTAACTTCCTCTACAGGAACCAAGTTCTTCTCATGAATACCAATCAAGTCTTCCTCCTTATACCCCATCAGGTCTGTATAAATCATATTGGCAGCCAAGATATTCCCTTCCATATCAAACTCTATCATTGCCGTATTCTTACTGATAGCTTTCAATATATTCTTATTGAGGTTTGACTCTTCTCTAAGCTCAATCAGCTTATTACTAAGTTCTTCCTGTGTATGGTGGAGCTCTTCTGCATTCTTTCTCATTTGGTCTTCTTGCTCCTTGAGCGTCTTGTTCATCTTGATCGAGTCTTCCAACAGTTTTCGTGTATTACTGTTAACCAAATATACCGAAACAGTTGCCGCAAGCCTTTCAACAGCATCCTTTACAAAATCGATCTCATGCTTTTTTAGGTCTCCAAACGAAGCCAGTTCCAATACAGCCACAACATCATCATTGAACAGGACTGGACAAATCAACAGGTACTTGGGCGTAGCCTCCCCCAATCCTGAAGTGATCTCTGTATAACCTTCAGGTAAAGAGTTTAAGTAAAGGTATTGCTTCTCGATTAGTGCCTGCCCTATCAAACCTTGATCTATCGGAAGCCTTTTTTGTAAGTATTTCTTTTTGTCATAGGCAAAAGCCCCAATCATTTCCAGATACTTTCCCTCAAAGTCCTCTTTTACCTGAAACATAGCTCCCTGATTAACATTAAGGTATTTCACTAAAAACCTTACAAAAGCAAAGGACAGTTCATCCAGTGACTCATACTGCTCATTAACCAATATCTCACTCAGCTGAACCAAACCTATCGCTCTCCACTGGTTTTGTGCCTCATGCTCCTCATAATAGCTTAACAACCTTTGAGTTTTCTTTAACTCTTTGCCAATCTTATGTTCTGCTATTAACTCAGAATACTCCATTTCAAAAGTGCCTTTACCTAACTCCTCTACGGCCACTACTGTCTCATCAAAAATATTATCGACCTTATTTAAGACATCGTAAATAGCTGCAAATTTCGCATCACCAAATTTAGGCTCCTTATTAATCAGGTAGCAGGCATATTCATACGCCAAACCCAATGGATTTAACAACTTCTTTCTCAACAGCAGATATATATCTATCAAGAGGATGATACTTACCAATAAAACTATCCCGTAGAATACCGTATACCTATCTTCTGCTGCCTGAATATCACCCGTGATGGCACTCTTAAAAGTCCTGTTTTTACTTATTAGTCCTGAACTTCTTCGTTCCAGAAACTCCTGTAAATCTTCTACCCTATAACCACTCCTCTCCTCCTCCAATCCTTCTATAGATTTATCTGTCCTTACAGCTTCACTCAAACGAATACTTTCAGCCCAGAGCTTATCAATTTCAACAGCTACCTCATTAAAGCTTTCCTCATATGCTTTTCCAACTTTAGTCATTACATCTCCTTGCAATGGCTCCATTGTGACATTTTCATTTCCCCTCAACAGAACACCTCCATGATTAATCACACTAATTTCATACCCTACACGGTCTACATCCTGTTTCAACTTGAGTAACACACTTCTATTTTTACTCCCAACATATTCTCGCACAAGAAAAAGAAAGTCTTCAATTTTGTGCTCGTGCTCGAATATTCGCTCTTCTAAGAAACGTTTATCCCGCTGAAAAGACTTAAGAAGGGCGACTCCTCCAAGCAACACCATCATACCTATAATGATGAAAGAAGCAGTAAGCCTAAATTCTAAAGAAAGCTTCATAATAGTTAATGAGGTTTCGCCATGATCACAAAATGAGAAGAAGGAGGAACATGGCTTTTGAAATACAAGGAATGTTGAGTGTAATCAGGTTCTTTTACCAAGATGGTAATGATTCATAATAGAGAAGTTCTATAGAAGAAATAAAAAAGCAAACTCCTTTGAAAAAATAAATAATGGAAAAACAGATTATTTTCCTGAAAACCTACATTAGCCTCCCCCCATTCACTTTTTAAATAGCTCCCCGATTTGGTATGTTTCCAACTCATTATTCCGTACAGGAAAAATCAATTGGCTATCAACATTTTAACAACCTACAAGTGAGTCTGACTATACAGAAAGTAGGTCTAATTCACCGACTAACCTTGGCTGTCCATTATTCATGAGACCTACATTAATCACTTTTTATGACTTCTTGTCACAACCGGAGACTGACAAATGGATAATACTTGCTGTTTTGCTGTTTGTTATAGTTTCATTATTTCGAAACTGGGTAAAGCCTTCTTTGCTGTTTTTTATCAGCGTCATTACATTAATGGTATTGGGTGTTACTGAGCCAGCCTCAGTACTAGAAGGACTCAGTAATAAATCTGTTATCACCATTCTATTGCTGATCATTATCACCGCTTCTATCAACGAACATTTCAATCTTGAAGCCCTGCTAGACAAAACAATCGGCAGCATCAAAAATGCCCGAGTATTTATGTTCAGAATGACAGCTAGTGTTGCTATCCTTTCCTCCTTCTTAAACAATACGCCTGTTGTCGCTCTCATGACTCCTTACGTGTACAATTGGAGTAAGGAACATGGGGTTCACCCTTCGAAACTACTGATTCCTCTTTCTTACTCTACCATACTGGGAGGTATGATTACGCCTATCGGCACTTCTACTAACCTGGTGCTTATTGGTCTGATGCAAGCACATGGCTTGGACACGCTCCATTTTACCGATTTTCTATTCTTAGGCATTACAGTCACTTGTGTAGGCATAACTTACTTATGTACTTACGGCTATAAACTTTTACCTAAAAAGCAGGAAGCCTTCACTGATGTACGAAATATTGCTCCTGAATACTTAGTGGAAACAGAAGTGGTTGAAAACGCGCCATTCATAGGAAAAACACTTGCGGAAAGTGGGTTAATGGATTACCAAAATATGTATCTGATTGAAATACATCGAAACAATGAAACAATCTCACCAATACCTCCTGACCTAGCACTTGAACCACTTGACAGGTTGATCTATATGGGACAGACAGAAAAAATCATGTCAGTTATTCATTCTGAGATAGGGCTACGAATGCCTAATCATGACGAGGATCTTAGCATTGTTGAAGCCATTGTTTCTGCCAACTCTATCTTGATTGACCAAACTGCTGAAGAGGTAAACCTCAAACTCAACTTTGATGCTGAGCTTTTAGCTATTCAGCGAGAAGGAGAAAAATTCAATAAAGGATTGGAAAAGAGAAGGTTTAAAAGTGGTGACCTACTGTTACTTTCAGTTGAGGATAACTTCTTCAAAAACAGTCAATCATTAAAAGCATTTTATGTACTCTCACACCTCACAAAACCTCAAAGCAAGCTTGGTCGTGTCACCAATAAGTTTCTTTGGATGTCCGCTATCATTATTGGTGGGCTACTGTTTGGGTTTTGGGACATCTTCACCACTACATTACTGATACTAACTTCATTGTTGGTACTCAAACTGACTTCCTTTAGAAACCTTTCATCCGAAATTGACCTAGACTTGGTTGTTTTACTTGTTTCTGCTCTAGCACTCAGTAAGGCGTTTATCGATACAGGTGCTGCTCAGATGGTATCTGCACTTTATATCCAACTATTCTACCCATTAGGTCAAATCGGAATATTAAGTGGCTTATTTCTATTAACCGTCATCATTACTTCTTTTGTCACCAATGTAGCGGCTGTATCAATAACATTTCCAATTGCTTACTCTGCCAGTATTGAACTCGGGGTTGACGGAACACCTTTCTTTCTGGCGATTGCATTTGGCGCATCTGCAGCCTTTCTGACACCTGTAAGCTACCAGACCAACTGGATGGTCTATGCTCCTGGTGGTTATACCCCAAAAGATTTTCTAAAGACCGGACTTCCTCTCACAATTATTTATACCATTATTTGCCTGTCATACATCATTTTACGCTACAACTTGTAAGAGAAATTTTCTTAAATCTGTAAAATAATTAAGGAAATTTTTTCACTCCGTACTTCATTTACGGTCTACTCAAATACCTTTGTCATATAACAAGATCAGAAAAGTAATACTCATATCAATACATTTGTATTTTCTGATGGTTCGGCTGTAAAATGCCGTTGTATTTATTAAATTGTTTCAGCGTTTAAGAATTCAAAATTTCATATAAGATGGCTTCAGAAAAAGATCAACAAGAGAAATTAAAAGCGTTAGAGCTTACTATTGCCAAACTAGAAAAATCATACGGTAAAGGTGCTGTCATGAAGATGACAGATGAGCATGTGGTAGATGTAGCTACAATCTCAACAGGTTCTTTGGGACTTGATCTGGCATTGGGTGTAGGTGGTCTTCCTAGAGGTAGAATTGTAGAGGTTTACGGTCCTGAATCATCTGGTAAAACAACGCTTGCGCTTCATACCATTGCTGAAGCACAAAAGCAAGGTGGCATGGCTGCCTTTGTAGATGCAGAACACGCTTTCGATAAAATATATGCAGAGAAGCTTGGCATTGATATGGATCGCCTGCTAATCGCACAACCTGACCATGGTGAGCAAGCACTTGAAATTGCTGAACACTTGGTACGCTCAGGTGCTATTGACATTATCGTTATCGACTCAGTAGCAGCCCTGGTTCCTAAAGCTGAGCTTGAAGGAGATATGGGTGACAGTAAAATGGGTCTGCAAGCAAGATTGATGTCTCAAGCATTAAGAAAGCTGACAGGTGCTATTAACAAGACAAACTGCTGCTGTATCTTTATCAACCAGTTACGTGATAAGATCGGTGTAATGTTCGGTAGCCCAGAGACAACTACAGGTGGTAACGCTCTTAAATACTACGCTTCTGTTAGATTGGATATCCGTAGAATTGGTGCGATCAAAGAATCTGCTGACAACATCACTGGTAACAGAACCAGAGTGAAAGTTCAGAAGAACAAAGTGGCCCCTCCATTCAAGCAAGTTGAGTTTGATATTCTTTACGGTGAAGGTATCTCAAGAGCTGGTGAAGTATTGGATATGGCTGTTGATCTGGACATTGTGAAGAAAGCAGGTTCATGGTTCTCTTACCAAGGCACTAAGCTAGGACAAGGTCGTGAGACTGTAAAAGAGATGATCAAAGACAACCCTGAACTAATGGAAGAACTGGAAAGCAAAGTAAAAGCTCACTACAATGGTGAAGAGGTTGACACTAAAAACGCTGCTGCTGAAGCCGCTCCTGCACCTGCAAGCGCTGCTGCAAAAAGCGAAAGTAAATAAGCCTAACATACAGATAAAAAAAAGCAGGGTATCCAGTATTGGATACCCTGCTTTTTTATGTTGTACTCTCTAAAAGTAATTTTTAGTTATTCATATTCAGAGAAATATCAAGCCTGATAGTACCTGACGAACGGATATTAAAAGTTGAGATATCGTAGTTCTTATGTTCATAACCTTCTTCTGAAACAAAAATGACATAACTACAATCCTGCTCTAGCTTAAACCTGTAAGTACCTTCCTTGTCAGTAAAGACACTTTGCTCTTTGTCATCATGCAGGTTTAGTAAGGTTACTTTCACATTCCTAAGTGAATTACCACTACGTACATCTGTCACGTTTCCTTTAATAGCCAAGCGGTAGTCCATTGCTTCCACTTCTAGGTCTTTCCAAATCTCTTTCTCCTTTTTAATCCCTACTGTTGACAGTTCTACCGCTTCCATTCGCTTGTAGCCCCTTACCGAAGCACTCAGTTCATAGATATTTTCATTCTTGATATCAAAGCTGAAATTACCTTTACGGTCAGTCCTATGGATTTGTCTTGTATCATCCAGTACATTGGTCAGTGTTACCAAGGCTCCGGCAACATTAACCTTTCTGTCCTTAATCATTACAGCTCCATTCAGCTTCATGTCAATTACTTCAATCATATCTGAATCTTCACCTGTCAACAATCGGGACATTGGCAATCGCTCTACTGTCAGCTGGTAAATATCGTTACCACCTTTGCCTCCTCTTCTGTTGGATGTAAAATAACCTTCACGCTTTACAGAATTCAGAATCAACCCAAAATCATCATCAGATGAGTTTACTGGTGCTCCAAGGTTAACTACTTTATTAAAACCTTCATCTTTCTGGGAGGTTGCTTCATACATATCCAAACCACCCAACCCCAAATGTCCATCTGAAGCAAAATAAAGTGTACTGTCTTTGTGAATAAAAGGAGTCAACTCATTCCCTGCTGTATTAACAGGCTCTCCAAGGTTCATTGGATACGTCCACTGCCCTTTATACTTATAACTCACATAAATATCCGTTCCACCGTATCCTCCTTCCATGTCCGATACGAAATAGAGGGTATTTCCATCTTCACTTAAAGATGGCTGCGAAACAGAAAATTTATCTGAATTGAAAGGAAGTGGCTGTGCAAACTGCCAGTTGTTCTCAGCTATTGCCTCCACTTCATAGAACTGGTATTGCTGCATTTCTTCATCAGGGTTCTGTCTATCACAAACCGCAATAATTACCTTTCCTTCCTTCTTCCATGAAGTTGCTCCCTCATGATGAAAACCATTCAGCTTTTGATCCTCTATCACAACAGGTCTTGTAATTTCATTTCTGAAAATGTCATGAATAGGTGAATAGTAGAAGTTGTAATAGGCTTTACGCCCTGCTTTTCTTAGGTACTTGCCACTATTCTTATCAGACGCAAACAAAATACCTCCCTTATAATAAGCAGGCATACTTTCCGAATGCTCCGTATTGACGGCTAATGGCATTACAGTATAACGATCCTTATAAGAGCGGTAAATCACCTCTTTTTGGTCAGCTTCTGTTTTTCTTTCAAACTTCCAAATACCATCCTGACCGTTTGTAGGGAAATGCATATTATGCAATTTGGAAAGCTCCTTTCTAGGTTTGTTTTTGGAGATGATGTACTTCAATTTTACTCCTGCAGTAAAGTACCCATCCTTACTTGATGGATCTCCTCTCATATCACCTTCTGAAAAACGTTCTCCTGCTACCACTCGATTATCACCGGTCAATACAGCTATTGACTCTTGCGAACGGTCGGCCATCTGTATGGCTAAACTGTTGTCCTCAAAAGAAGAAGTAGCAATATAGCGGTTGCTCACATCATCGAGGTAATCAGTGAATGTTGCCCTAAAGCCAAACTCAACCCCTAAATCAAAACGATCATTCAAGCGGAAGTTTACACCAGCACCATAAGGTATCGTAAAACCTAACCTGCTGTAACTTTGTCCTTCTGTTTGCAATGGTCGAAGTGGAACCCAAAAATCACCATTTCCCTTCGTTGTTTTCGCCTGAGGGTTGTGTACATAAAAACCTAAACCTGCAAACAGGTAAGGATTCACCTTAGGTCTCTCAGAAAAGTGATTTGTATGGCGGAAGACATTGAACTGTCCACGGGCTGCTATTTCCCAAATATCATTACGGAAGTGTAGGTTCCTAGCATACGCAAAGGTATTTGGATCACTGCTCTGTGCATCATCCCCCTTAATTCGGGACCAAGAAAGTCCTGCCGATGCACTCAACCGTTGTGTAAATTGTTTTTCAGCACCCAAACTGAATGAAGCTCCCGATAGACCAAGATCTGTCCCAAAGGCAGAAGGGGATGGTGATAAATCCCCATAATAATGGGCCGTTCCTACCTGAAAATACAAGCTTAAATATCTGTCTGTCAGAATTTGGGGCTTATAAAAAATGCTTTTTTCTTTCTCCTGTACATTCAAAAGTTTCTCTTCTCCTTGTGCATTAGCCAATTGACTTGTCACAAAAAAATGAGTAATCAAAAATAGTAGTACAGGCAGTGACTTGCTGCCAAGCATAATCAGTCGTTTTTAGCTTTTGTAATTCGTTTTATTCCCTTTAAAAAATCTCAATGGAGTACCCAAAAATGCTTATTGCATCGGTCTTCCTCAAAACCTTTCATTACTATAACGTAGAATTGTTCTTTTTCAAGATTTATTTACACTAAAAACTCGAAAATAACACTAATTATCAATATTAAACAACTCTTAATGAAAAGTATAACACTAAGTCTACATAATCTCCTAACATACTAGGATACAACTACTAATTATCGCTCCTGAATATCAAAAGAAAACCCTACTGACCGAAAGCATATGGTCAGCAGGGTTGACTACCTTTTTTGTATATAACTAAGTGTATTTACAAATAAGTAATTCACTTAAGCTCATTATTGCTCTTGAGCCACTCTCTCTTTTTGTTCAAAAGCAAAAAGGTCTTCCAAAGTCAGTTCACGTGTCTCTCCATAAGCTTTCAACACATTGAAATCCAGCTTCTTTTTATCCCCTACCACACAGATCACATAATTCTGATCCTTGATAAAGTTCTGGTGAAAAGCCTTAACGTCTTCCAATGTCATATTCTGAACAGCGTTGTACACGTCTTTTCTAATATCATGATCAAGTCCCTTTTTCAAGGCACTTTCATAATTAAACAATACCGAAGACTTTGTGATACGCTCACTTTCAATCTTGCTCAACAAAGATGCTTTTGCTGTATTGAAGGCTTTCTCATCTTCAGGCAAGTTGTCCATCAGCTTTTTCATTTCCCTCATTGCTTCGTTCAACTTGTCTGCTTGCGTTCCTACATAAGCCAATGTATAATCTGCTTTCGCTTTTTCGCTACTTGTACGGTATGCACTGAATACGGAATAAGCTAACCCTTGCGCCTCTCTCATTTCTTGGAAAACAATAGAGCCCATACCTCCACCGAAGTACTCATTGAACAACCTTGATGCGGCTTCTCTTTCAGCCGAATACTCATTGCCTTTAGCAAGGAATAGTATTTCAGCCTGAACCATATCATAATTGGTCCAGAAAACCTTCGTCTTATCCACGTCCTGCTTTACAAAGTCTTTCTGCTCAGGCAGTGGCTTCAACTTTTCAGGAAGTTCACGGTGCTGATTCAATGTCGCAACTACTTCATCCATTTCTCTTGGACCATAGTACAATACTCTGTGTTCTAATGTAGGAAGTTCTTTCATCAGCATAACCAACTCCTCTGCTGTCAGGTCCTGCAACTCTTCATTGGAAAGTGTATTGGTTAATGGAGAATTAGCACCGTACAAACCATAATTCATCATGCCTTGGAACAGGATTCTGCCCTTATCCTTCTGAATGTCCTGTCTTTCTTTAACCTTGTTTGCGATCAGCTTGTCTAATGCATCTTGGTCAGGCTTCGCATTTTTCAACAAGTCCTCGAACAGCACCAACGCTTTGTCCATGTTCTCATCAAGTCCATCCAAGTAAACATATACACGATCTTCAGCTACGTTTACACCAAAGTTACTTCCTAACTTATAGAACTCTTTTTTCACCTGCTCAGAAGACAACTTGTCTGTACCCAAATATTCAAGATACTCAACAGCCAAACTTAATTTAGGGTTGGTATTGCTTCCCACATCCAGTAAATAATATGCTGTAAACAGGTCATTTTCCTCGTTATTCTTATATCGAACCAGTACATCGCTTTTCATTTTAGTCTCCTTGATGTCTTTTTGGTAATCAAGGAACATTGGGTTCGATTTAGGAGACTCCATTGCTGCAATCTCCATCAAATAATCAGACTGCTTGTCTCTATTCAGTGATACTTTTGAGATTTGAGGCTTTTCTACTTTCTGAGCATTAGGGTCTTCGCCTGTGCGCTTGTAAACAACTACATAGTTATCCTTATAGTACTCGTTTGCAAATCTCACCAACTCATCTTTTGAGATAGTTCTCATCTCATCGATATCATCCACATAGTCTTCCCAAGCGATATTGTTCGTAAAAGCTATCACAAACTCACCCGCCCTACTACTATTTCTTTCAAACTTCTTGATTTGGCTTTTCTTCAAATCATTTACAACCGCATCTAGTAGCCAATCCTCAAACTCTCCTTTTTTCAGTTTTTCTACCTGAGCAAGGAGCAAGTCTTTTACTTCTTCTAGCTCCTGACCCTCTCTAGGCACTCCATAAAGTACGTGCATAGAATAGTCGTTCATTTCATATGGATAACAACTAGCATCCAACACCTCCTGCTTTTGCTTCAGGTTTAGGTCAATCAATCCCGCACTGCTGTTTGACAATATCATATCACAAAGCTTCATTTTCAGGAACTCTCTCGAGTTTGAAGATTCACCCGGAAAACGATACGCCATTGTAACCATTGCAGCACTTGGACCAAACACTTCTTTCTCAGCAGGTGCTTTCAAACCTTCAGTTGGAGTGAAAGCATATGCTTCCAGGTCCTCATTAGGTTGCCAGCTTCCAAAGTATTTATTGATCAGCTCAATGGTCTTTTCTGGATTAAGGTCACCACTCAAGCAAATCGCAACATTATTAGGCTTGTAATACTGGTTAAAATAATTCTTGATCTCTGTGATAGAAGGATTCTTCAGGTGATCAATTGTTCCAATTACAGTTTGTGTTCCATACTTATGCTCTGGGAAAAGTGAAGACATCAGCGTCTCGTAAACCTTCCATTGGTCGTTGTCCAATGAGCGGTTTTTCTCTTCATAAACAGCCTCCAGCTCCGTGTGGAACAAGCGGTTAACGATCATACTGAAGCGCTCACCTTCAACTTTCAGCCATTTTTCCAGCTCTGTAGAGGGAATATCATTTACGTAAACTGTTCTGTCAGTTGTTGTGTACGCATTCGTACCTTTAGCTCCCATTTGAGATACCAGCTTATCATACTCATTGGCAATAGCAAACTGAGAAGCTTCATTAGAAACTTGATCGATTTTAGTATAATACGCTTTTCTTTCTTCAGGGTCTTCCAGTGTACGATAGTGCTCAAACATACGCTCAATACTATCCAGCAATACTTTCTCCTGTTCAAAATCCTGCGTACCAATTTTGGAAGTACCTTTAAACATCATGTGCTCAAGGTAGTGAGCCAGACCTGTAGCATCTGACGGATCATTTTTTCCTCCCGCTTTGACAGCAATATAAGTCTGAATTCTTGGTGCATCTTTGTAGACACTCAAGTAAACCTTCAGTCCGTTATCTAATGTGTAGATTCTTGCTCCCAGTGGGTCATTTGACACGTACTCATAAGTGAAGTCACCTTCAGTAGCTGTATGAGTTTCATATTTTTGCTGCATTTCCGAAGGTCTTTCACAAGCAAAGACACCGCAAATAGCAGCAGTCATCATCAGCGATTGTAGCTTTCGCATAGAAAGTTAGGGTTTAAGGGTATAAATAATTGTCGTTGTACAGATTGCAACTTTGAAGAAAAAATCGTTGCATTGACACTCTTAAGATAGGCAGATAAATAAGAAATTTCCAAGATATACTATCAGCTTAGAAGGCAAAAGTGATGTTTTAGCAAATTTTAAGTAATATTTTTTCTAGGAAAGGTTAAATTTTTATTAAGCAGAAAATGACAATTCCTTTTGATGAATTTTTTAACTCATCAGTTCAAAACACAACCATATCTACCAAGTTTACAAGCACTTAAACTTCTTGTGTATTTATTACAATCATTTATCTTGAGATTATTTTAGGGCTCTGTTATTTTTACATGTTCCTACATATCGTATAAAATACCTTGACAACCGTTGCGAAAGTTTATTGATTGCCCTTTTCAGATAAAAAATGTAATTACTTATTTGTAAATTTGCACATTAGGAAAAGCAAAACGACTTGCTGTTTTCGTTTGTCAATCGTCACACAACAATAATATGCTAGATAAAATCACCAAGGCTATCTCGAAAATCTTTGGGACAAAGTCCGAGAGGGATTTGAAGGAGATTATGCCTATCGTTAATCAGATTAAGGAAGAATACACCAAACTTTCAAACATTACTGACGAGGAACTCCGCCAAAAAACCAAGGATTTCATTGCCCGCATCGAGCAAGAACTGAGTGAGATTGACGCTCAGATCACGGAAACAAATGAAAAGGCAGAGAACCCGGCAGCTTCCGCTTCTGAGAAAGACGCTCTTTTCAAGCAGGTGGATAAGCTGAAAGAACAGCGTAACACTCGTTTGGAAGAAGTTCTAAATGATATATTACCTGAAGCTTTTGCGGTAGTAAAAGAAACAGCCCGCAGGCTTACAGAAAATAAAAAGCTGACTGTCAATGCTACTATGTATGACGAGCAGATGGCAGCAAAATGCCCTAACGTTACAATCGAAGGCGACAAAGCAGTATGGAGCAACAAATGGCTAGCTGCTGGTAGCGAAGTAGAATGGAATATGGTCCACTACGACGTACAGCTGTTCGGTGGCGTTGTATTGCACCAAGGCAAGATTGCTGAGATGATGACCGGTGAAGGTAAAACACTCGTGTCAACACTTCCTGCTTACCTGAATGCGCTAGCAAAAAGAGGTGTACATATCGTTACAGTGAACGACTACCTTGCTATGCGTGACTCTGAGTGGAATGCACCACTTTTCGAGTTCCACGAACTGAGCGTAGATTGTATCGATAAGCACCAACCCCACTCTCCTCAGAGAATTGCTGCTTACAACTCAGATATTATTTACGGTACAAACAACGAGTTTGGCTTTGACTACCTGCGTGACAACATGTCCCGCAACAGAAAGGAACTGGTACAACGTGACCACCACTTCGCTGTAGTCGATGAGGTTGACTCCGTACTGATTGATGATGCTCGTACACCATTGATTATCTCAGGTCCTGTACCAAGAGGTGACCAACATGAGTTTTTCGAGCTGAAGCCAATGGTAGCTAAGCTTGTTGAAGAGCAACGTAAGCTAGTTCAAGGTTTCCTGACAGATGCCAAAAAGCAAATTGCTGCTGGTGAATCCAAGGAAGGTGGTCTGGCATTGCTTAGAGCACACAGAGGTCTGCCAAAAAACAAACCACTTATCAAGTACTTGAGTGAGGTTGGACATAAGCAAATCCTGCAAAAGACAGAAAACATCTATATGGCGGACAACAACAGGCTGATGCCAGAGGCAGACAAGCCGTTGCTGTTCAAAATTGAAGAGAAAAACAATACAGTAGACCTGACTGAAAAAGGTCTAGATGTTATTACAGGTGGAAACGATAAAAACTTCTTTGTACTTCCTGATCTAGGTACAGAAATGGATCTTATCGAGAAAGATCCTCAAATGTCAGATGAGGAAAAGGTTGAAGCAAAGGACAAACTTATCGCTGACTACGAAATCAAAACTCAGCGTATCCACACAGTCCAGCAGCTATTGAAATCTTACACTTTGTTTGAAAAAGATGTTGACTACATCGTAGTTGAAGGCAAAGTAATGATTGTCGATGAGCAGACTGGTCGTGTAATGGAAGGACGTCGTTACTCTGACGGTCTACACCAAGCATTGGAAGCCAAAGAGAACGTTAAGATCGAAGCTGCTACACAAACATACGCTACAGTTACACTGCAGAATTACTTCAGAATGTACCACAAGCTTGCGGGTATGACAGGTACAGCAGAAACTGAAGCGGGCGAGTTCTGGCAAATTTATGAACTGGACGTTGTAACTATCCCAACCAACAGACCTATTGCACGTCAAGACATGCAAGACAAGGTTTACAAAACTGTAAGGGAGAAATTCAATGCTGTTGCTGAAGAAATCCAACATATGGTACAGCAAGGCAGACCGATACTGGTAGGTACAACATCAGTAGAAAACTCGGAAGTTCTGAGCCGTATGCTGAAGATGCGTCGCATCGAGCACCAAGTACTGAACGCTAAGCACCACGCAATGGAAGCTGAGATTGTAGCGAAAGCTGGTCAGCCAGGCACCGTTACAATTGCAACCAACATGGCAGGTCGTGGTACCGATATCAAACTCTCTGATGAAGTTAAAAATGCTGGAGGTTTGGCTATTATTGGTACAGAAAGACACGAATCTAGACGTGTTGACCGCCAGTTGAGAGGTCGTGCAGGTCGTCAAGGTGATCCAGGTAGCTCTCAATTCTATGTCAGCTTGGAAGATAACCTGATGCGTCTGTTTGGTTCAGATCGTATTGCTAGTGTAATGGACCGCCTTGGCCTAGAAGAAGGTGAGGTTATTCAGCACTCAATGATTACAAAATCTATTGAGCGAGCGCAGAAGAAAGTAGAAGAAAACAACTTTGCTATTCGTAAGCGACTGCTGGAATATGATGACGTAATGAACTACCAACGTGAAGTAATCTACCGCCGTAGAAGAAACGCCCTGTTTGGTGAGCGTCTACAATTGGATATCATGAACTCTTTCTTTGATGCAGCTCAATTTATCGCTGAAACACATCAAGGTAACTTTGAAGGCTTTAAGCTGGACGCTTTGAAAGCATTGGCTGTTCATACAAAGATTTCAGAGAATGATTTCCACAAAATGAATGAGGAGGAAATCACGGTAGCGCTATACAAAGAAGCTATTGATCAATACCGAGCTAAGAATAAAGCGCTGACTGAAAAAGTACTGCCAGTATTCAAGCAGCTTTTTGAAGAAAGAGGTGCAGTAGTTGAAAACATTGCAGTTCCTGTTACTGACGGCAGACACATGATGCAAATCACTGCTAACCTGAAGGATGTTGTAGAGACGGAAGGTGAAGCGCTAGTGAAAACTCTGGAGCAAAACATTACGCTTGCTGTAATTGACCAGGAATGGAAAGAACACCTGAGAGAAATGGATGAGCTGAAGCAGCAGGTACAAAATGCTGTTCACGAACAAAAAGATCCATTGCTGATCTTTAAGTTTGAGTCTTTTGAATTGTTCAAGAGCTTCCTGAATCAGGTAAATGAGGATTGTGTATCATTCTTGAGCAAAGCCAATATAGCTGTTCAGGAGAAACCTCCAGTTCCTGTAACCAATGCAGTACCTGAACCTGCTGAAAAAGTAACTGCTGAAAAAGCAGAGGTTCATTCGTCATTGGAAACTCCTAAAGCACATGATCCATCTGAAGCTGCTGTGGAAGTAACAAAGCCAATCAGCTCAGAAAAAGAGTACGGGAGAAATGACAGAGTAACTGTAAAATACAGTGATGGCACTGTCAAAGAAGATGTGAAGTTTAAAAGTGTGGAACAAGACGTAAAAAACAATAAGTGCATTATTGTAAAAAGCTAAACCACACTATTCATCTTGATAAACAAGGCGGTTTCTCTTTTTGAGAAACCGCTTTTTTTATCCCTTCACATTCAAATTGTTCTGTTTTTAGCTTTTCACAAATCCATTACGTTACAAACTGATGCATTGGCATAAAATTTATACCTTTGTCTAAATATTATACCCTTACTTTTGCATCTACACAAACATGAAAAAGATATTAATTTACATAACCTTTTTACTGCCTGTACTATTTACAGCCTGTAAAAGTGGACAAAAAGGGGCCTCTGCTAATTACGATGACCTGTTTAAAACGGACCTTACGAAATATCGAGTAAGTTATCATCCTGATACGACCAATCAATCGTCTGTATCAACTGAAACCGGGGTTTCAGCAGAAGGTGTTCCCGAAGGCTATATCAACAGTAAAGTTGATGAAAAACTAGGACTAATGGCCCAAAGAGAACTTGGTGGTATCCCTGGTTACAGGCTATTGATTTTCTCAGGAACCAATCGTCGTAAAGCCGAAGAAATCATCAGCAACCTAAAATACAATATGGGGATGTTTGATGTAAGTATGGAATACGAACAGCCTAACTATAAGGTCAAAGCAGGGACCTACTTTACAAAGTTGGATGCACATGCGGACCATGTTCAGTTGAAAAAAGCATTCCCTTCAGCTATTCTTGTTTCAGAGAGAATTAACCTTGCTAAAGCTCGTCTGAGACAGCGTAGAGCTGACAGTGAACGTCAGAACCAACTTCAAAAAGAAGAGGATTTGGATAATAATGCTACTGAAAGTGGCTATTAAATAAGAAAGCGGTGAAGCAATTAGATACTTCACCGCTTTTTTATTTAATCTGTGTTTATGGGAGTTATTTTTTATTAGCCTGTCTAACCAGCTGAGCCACTTCATCCCACATATCAGAAGACAACTCATCCAAGAAGTTAAACTCACCACCATTCTTTAACCACTCTCCTCCATCAATCGTAATCACCTCACCATTGACAAAAGAAGAAAAGTCTGACACCAAGTATGCTGCCAAGTTTGCTAGTTCCTGATGCTCTCCAACACGCCCTAAAGGGATTCGGGATTTTGGATCCATCTTTTCTTCCAAATTTTTAGGGAACAGTCGGCTCCATGCACCTTCCGTCGGAAATGGTCCTGGAGCAATTGCATTGGAACGGATACCATATTTTGCCCATTCTACAGCAAGCGAACGTGTCATTGCCAATACACCTGACTTGGCACATGCAGAAGGTACAACATACCCCGAACCTGTCCATGCATAAGTTGTAACTACATTCAGTATAGTTCCTTTCTGCTTATTTTCAATCCAGTCTTTTCCCAAAGCCAAAGTACAATTGTAAGACCCTTGCAATACGATTCCTATTATTGTATCAAATGCCTTATGAGAAAGACGTTCAGTCGGACTGATAAAGTTACCGGCTGCATTGTTAACCAGCCCGTCAACCTGACCAAAAGTATCCTTTGCAGACTGTAATACAGCTTCCACCTCATTGTATTTCCTTACATCGCAGGTAACGGGTAGAACCTTCCCTCCTGTTTCAGCCATCAGCTCCTCAGCCGCTTTGACCAAGACATCTTCCTTACGACTTGAAATAACAACGTTAGCTCCTAGTTCTAAAAAATACTTTGACATTGACCTTCCCAAGCCTGTCCCTCCTCCTGTCACCAGAATTGTTTTTCCTTCAAGACTTCCAGCCTGAAGCATTGGTTTATTATACATATAATTTTGTTGTTTATGGTTGTGAATCGGTATTCACTGTAAGTAAGTAACTGATTAGGCTATCTACAAAAAAAGCCAGTGAAAATTTCACTGGCTTATTATTATGAACTTCTTAGAACATGATTATCAATTTTGTCCTAATTCCTTTTTATAGCGGGCGTCATTATTTAAGATTTCCACAGCCTCTTTAATATCTTCATCATCATCAAAAGAAGCTTCTATCTCACCTGCTTCCAGATAATAACGTTTTGCTATTTCTGCCTCCAATACTTCCTTAATTTCGTCTTTGAAGTTCATCACATCACTTTCCTTATTATGATAGATTTTTTTCTTCAAGTCTTCTATCTCGGTCTTTACTTCATTGTAATACTTGTCTTCCTTCGCACTATCAATCAGTTTTGCCAATGACCTTTCTATTTTTGTTTTATAGTCATAGTCTTTGCCTTTCAACCAATTCACAAACTTCTCAAACTCTGTATCACTTAGCTCAAATTGCTTAGCAGAAGAAATACTAGTATGCTCATGATGGAAAGTTGTAGCGTAATCAAAGATTAAACCTTTGCTGATTAAACTTCTGGTAATTTGGGCATAGTTAAAACCTTTTACCGTTACATCAGGCAAAACGCCACCCCCATCATAAACAACACGTCCATTCTTTGTTTCAAATGCCATTCTCAGTGAATCAGGAACCTCCTCAGGTTTTCCCATCTCGTCTCTATGACTGTAATCTATCGCCTGAATACATCTTCCACTTGGAATATAGTACTTAGCCACTGTTACTTTCAGTTTAGAGTTATACTCCAAAGGACGAGTAGCCTGTACCAAACCTTTACCAAACGAACGCTCACCTACCAATACACCTCTATCATAATCCTGTATTACACCTGATACAATCTCAGCAGCTGAAGCACTTGATCTACTGATCAATACAGCCATCGGGATATCAGTGTCTATTGGGTTATTTAATGCACGATGTGAACGGTTCCAATCTTCAATTTTACCTTTAGTCGTTACAACCTCTACACCTTTCGGTAAGAAAATATTAGAGATATCAATTGCTTCACTAAGAAGACCTCCAGGGTTACCTCTCAAATCCAAGATGACTTTCTTAGCGCCTTTTTCTTTTAGGTCAATCAAAGCATCTTTTACTTCTTTGCTCGCTTTTCGCGTAAAGTCTTTCAGCTGGATGATCCCAATATCATCTGTTACCATACCATAATACGGTACATTTTTCAGATGTATTTTTTCACGTGTCAAGGTTACTTGAAGAGGTTTCTCTTCTCCAAAACGGTCAATCGTAAGCACGACATCCGTACCTGCCTGTCCTTTCAGCAACTTGCTGATCTCATCGGCGTTTTTCTCGTTGATTTCAACATCATCAACTTTAATAATCTTATCCCCGATATGTAGTCCCGCTTTGAATGCTGCATAACCTTCATTAGGCATCAGCACAGTGACCTGTCCATTTCTGTTTCCGACAACAACACCTAAGCCACCATATTCGCCTGTAGTCATCGTGCGGTAGTCCTCAATTTTGTCTTCCGGAATATAATTGGTATATGGGTCCAGTGTGTTCAGCATAGCCTCAATACCAGCATTCATCATAGTGGTTGGGCTAATTTCGTCTACATAATAGGTATTCACCTCTTGAAACAGCTTGGTGAAAATTTTCATGTTCCGAGCAATTTCAAAGTATTTGTCAGAGGTGTTTAGGGTGTTGAATGATACTAGCAGCACAGTAGCAGTAACTGCAACTAGGATTAACCTTAGTCTTTTTATTCGCATAGCTCGTTAATTATTAGATGATAAGGTAAGAAGTCCCTGCAAAAAGAGAGGTTAACAATTAATTTACACTTTTTGGATTAATGCACAAAAAGCGGACTAAATTCAATTACTTTTCAGCTTTTTCAACAAAGCTTTCATTCGCTTTTCGATCATCGAATAGGGTTCTTGCTTCTTACTTACATATACAAACCCAAGAGCAGCTAAAGGGGTTTCAGAATTTTGCAATATATGTTTGTTCAAGCGATAGGCTTCTCGTACCTGACGCTTAATTCGGTTGCGGTCTACCGCTTTCTTGAAATTTCTTTTGGAAACAGATACAAGCATTTGCGGATACGGGGTTGCATCCTGATACTCATCCTGTTTAAAAGGCTGGTAATACAGTTTGAATGGGTACAAAAAAGTAGAGGAGCCTTTAACGAAAAGCTCCTGAATTACTTTTTTGCTCTTCAGCTTCTCTTTCTTCGAAAAAGTATATCGATTCTTTTCAGAAGAAAGAGGCGAATGTTTTTTGTGTTCCTCCATTGACCTTGATCTGTCAATAAGGCGACTTAAAGAAAGCAGAAGGCATAATACCTAATGTATTATGCGTTCTTGCTAGCTTTTCTTTCTGCACGTGCTACAACAGTCTGAGCTCTGTTTACTTGACCTTTGTTGTAGTTCAGAACTTCCTGATTTTTCGCGACTTTTTTCGCTACTCTCTTTTTCATAATAGTATATTTTTCAGATGAAACCAGAATTACCTCAACTCAAGCTTATTTGCCTTTTTTCTCGCTAGAAACAGTCAGTTTCTTTCTGCCTTTCTTTCTTCTAGCTGCCAATACAGCTCTACCTGCAGGAGTAGCCATTCTAGATTTGAACCCGTGCTTATTTTTTCTCTTTCTGTTCGAAGGTTGATATGTTCTTTTCATCGTTTTATCAATTTTTTATTCGGCTTGCAAAAGTAGTGATCTTTTTTTTAAATGCCAACTCTGCTTTCTTCTATAAAGGTTTTATCCTCAATCTTTTATTTCTCGTTCCTAACACATTAGCATTCAGAACCTTCAAAAAGAATGGATTTCAGCATTAAAAAGACGCATTCTATGGCGGATTTTGCGTATTCTTGCTAATATAATCATTACTGAATATTAGTCAATTATCACTACATAATTGTTAATCTGAGATATGAGTAGAAGATTGCCTGCAGAATGGGAATTTCAAGATGCTGTTCAGCTGACACTACCCCACCAAGATACTGACTGGTGTGACGTACTCCCAGAAGCACAACAGTGCTTTAGTGCCATTGCGACAGAAATCAGCAAAAGGCAAAAGCTAATCTTAGCTTGTCAGGATATTGAAGAGGCCAAGACTTGGCTTGGCGATATTAACTATGACAACGTTATTTTCAAACAAGTTCCTTCCAATGATACGTGGGCTCGTGACCATGCTGCTTTTACAGTATATGACAACGAGCAATTGGTTCTTTTTGACTTTATGTTCAATGGATGGGGGCTTAAGTTTGCTTCAGACCAAGATAATCAAATCACACGCAGGCTTCATGAACAAAATACTTTTGGGAATACTCCAATAGTAACATTTGGTTTTGTCTTGGAAGGAGGTTCTATAGAATCAGATGGTCAAGGAACATTATTAACCACCTCAAACTGTCTACTTTCATATAATAGAAACCCTACTTATAGCAGAATAGAGGTAGAAAATAAACTGAAAGAGTTTTTTGGAGCTAACAACGTACTATGGCTGGATCATGGACACCTTGAAGGTGACGATACAGATGCCCATATTGACACATTAGCTAGATTATGTGACACCAATACCATTGCTTACGTACAGTGTACAGATAAAGAAGACCCTCATTACCATGCTTTAAAACAAATGGAAGATGAGTTGAAAGCTTTCAGAACTAAAGGTGGCAAGCCTTATAAGTTGATTGCTTTACCTATGGCACCAGAAAGGCGAGACCCTGATGATGGACATAGGCTTCCTGCAACGTATGCGAACTTCCTTATTATGAATGGTGCCGTACTCGTGCCTACTTATAAGGCGGAAGAAGCAGATGCCATTGCACTGAATGCACTAGCTGAAGCTTTTCCTGACAGGGAAATTATCGGTATTGACTGCTCTGTACTTATTAAACAACATGGTTCTTTACATTGTGTCACGATGCAGTACCCTGAAGGAACTCTTTAAAATTAAAGTCTGCTAACAAAGTGTTGGAAACCCTCGGTACCAACACTTTTTTTGTACGTTTTCAATAACTGCTCTTTCTATCCTTTTAACAATGACACTGTAGGTCTAATATACTTTATATAGCAGTTATGTGTTAAACCTCACAACTGCTGTAACTTTACCTGTTTAAAGAATAAGTAACCTAAATACTTATTAGTAATAGACAACACCTTGCCTTAATAGGCTATCTACTGAACTGTCAACTTCAAAAGAGCCTACATCCTCCTTGTTGAATCCCATCTATAGATGTATAGTATATATTGATTTCTAACTTTTGGTAATAAGCATTAACCTTGAGAAAGAAAACCTTACATATATTTCACAACCCTTTTTTAACTAATTATTATTGTCTTTATATCACAACAACTAAAATCAAATCTTGTCTTTGTCTAAGATTTTAAAACCATGCTCCTTGGCTTAGTCTTGAATAGACAGCCTTACTACTATGCAGCTACACTTCTAGCTGACTCACTTTCAACAACGGGTACTATCAACTAACTAAACCCTTACTACCAGCGAGCTATGCTTTATCAAACTTTTGTCCCTTCTTCCCAGCTAAGTGCTGCTGTTAGGCACTTTTGGGTAGCTGAAGCAAATGCACCTTTCACTACGATAGGTCAACGGACAGTCCCTCGAGCTTGTCCCCTACTAGTGATATTTGAAACCGCTCCTCCACAAATTAGTTTATCCAGTAAAAAAATCGTTGCACTCCCCAATGCTGTATTGCTATTGCCTCGCAACAACAACACTCTCACATTACCACAAGAAGGTGGCGTAAAAGCCACAGGAGTAGAACTCACCCCTCATGGATGCATTCAACTCTTGGGTATTGATGTTACCAAGAATTCCAGCTGCTTTATTGATATGGAAGCGTATATGGGTAACTGTTTCACCCAATTGCAGGAACAAATCTATGCAGAAGAACTACCTGTCAGAAAAGTGGAAATTCTATCCAATTTCTTGATCAACAACCAGCACATCCACACTCCTGCCAAAAACTTATCAGCCCGAACACAGGAAGCTTTACACTATATATTAGAGCAAGCTGGGCGAATGGATGTGTCTGAGGTGGCAGAGACCTGTTGCACGACACTAAGAAATCTTCAACGTGATTTTAAAAAAGCGATTGGTTTGTCCCCTAAACAGTTTATCAGTCTTGTACGCTTCAACAATGCTTTCCGTATGATGGTCAAACAACCACATCAATCCTTAGAAAGCATTAGTTACGAATGTGGATACTATGATCCTTCACACCTGATAAAGGATTTCAGGAAATTCATGGGAGTTGTACCTTCACACCTGAAGGCCAAGGAACGTAAAAAAATAGACTTAGTAATGGGGATGGCATGATTAAGCCACTTCCCCACTGTCTTTAGGCAATACGATACGAAATGTGGTTCCTATACCAGGTGCTGATCTCTTGACACTGATTTTTCCACCATGGTAATCTTCCACAATACGTTTTGCCAAGGTCAGTCCTAATCCCCACCCCCGTTTCTTTGTTGTAAAACCTGGTTTGAATACTGTCTTGATTTTCGATTTGGAAATACCTTTTCCATCATCTGTGACATCAATAACAACCATTTTACTGTCCTTGCTTAAAGATAGTTCAATATCAATATGTCCTTGACTGTTCATGGCGTCAACTGCATTCTTACACAGGTTTTCAATTACCCATTCAAATAGTGGGGCACTTACCTTGGCATTTAATCCCTCATCATAAGATTTGACAGACATAATCACTTTTGAGGAAATTCTCTTTGACAGATAGCTAACCGCCCTACGAACTGCGATATTCAAATCAGCCCGCTGAAGTTGAGGCACCGAACCAATACTCGAAAAACGGGCTGTAATCATTTCCAAACGGCTAATATCCTTTTCTAACTCAGTGATTATTTCTTGATCAAACGATTCATCTGTCTTGAAATATTCAATCCAAGCCATCAGAGAGGATATTGGAGTCCCTAGCTGGTGTGCGGTTTCTTTCGCCAAACCAGCCCAAACCTGATTTTGCTCAGCCCTTTTGGAAGACCTGAAGATCATATAGGCAATAATGAACAGGACCCCAAGTACAGAGAGCTGAATCACGGGAGCAAACCTAAGTTCCTTTACTAGGGTAGAGTTTGTGTAGTAAATATAGTTATGTACATCAGGAGCTATCTCAATCACAATTGGAGGATATTCTTGCTCCATCAAATCTACCATCTCTAGTAAAAAGCTGTCTTTGGACACTCCTTCCAATTCTTCTGGTATTTCGATATTTCTAGAACTGATTGGATGCTTATTCCCATCCAAAAGTACAACAGGAATGAGATCGTTTGCTTGAAGTACTTCCGTCAATAGAAAAGTAACATCAGGATTATCTTCTGAAAGGCTTGCCATCCTTGCCTGTGCCTTGGCAAAGAAGTCAACCTGTCTTTTTTCACGATCAGCTAATCTCCTTACCAGAATATTGGTATAAATAACGGAAGTCCCTCCAATCAGAATACCTAGAATTGCGATAATCCATTTAATTGCTGTCGTATTTCGGTAGATACTGTACTTCATTCAAAAACAGGTTGGCAAAACTTAGGCTGGAATTATTTTACAATGATTTCATTGCGAATTTCCTTGTCAGAAATATATTTTTCAAGATAAATATCTTTGAGGCTAATTTGCTGCTTTTCTGCAAACTCCTTCAGCTTCTTATTAATATTTGCAGGATTGGGCGCAAACATACTACTTACATCTACATTAACACTCACAGCTTTATAGGCTGGCAATTCTTTTACTTCAAAGCCTTCAGCCTCCAATTGACTACCCTTCGCAAGAACGCCTGCAAAAACCTTTACATCACTTTTATCCTGATCAGGATTACCATCATAACAGATAACCAGCTTACCTTCCAGTTTATGTGAATTAATTGCCATATAAACCTCATCCAACATTTCTGTCAGTTCCTCATCTGTTACTTTTCCTTTATACTCCTTACCGACAAGCTTAAATGCTTCTTCCTCTACTATTGTTGGCTGTATTTCGTTGAAATTTCCATATTTCACATACGCCATTCCTCCAATTAAAAGTACAAAAGCAATGATTGCTGATGTCACTACTGTCTTATTCATTATACTATTGTTTGTCTGTTGTCTGAATCTAATTCACCCTCTAACTTCATTACAGAGTGGCAAAACAATACGAATTCATTCAATTAGCCAAAATATTTTGATTTACACTGCTCAGAATATCATGGCAGTAATCAGCATTGCTCCTGAAATCACAATAATGACAAACACGGAATAGATACTTCCTATCATACCCATCTTCATAAGTGACCGGCTCCACTTCTCTTTATATACCCTTCTAAACATTTGGAAGACATACCAACAAAGCATCGTGAATAGCCCATAATAAAGCCAACTTGATGTCGAACTAGGTAAATATCCCACAAGCCAGATCAGGATCATCCAGAAAAAGAAATACGCATGCAAGTGTATTGAAAAAACCAGGTGTTCGACGTAGTAACGTTTTAAACGGTAATAGAACAGCCCTAATAACAGTCCAAAAAGAGGTAATAAAATAAATAGGGCTTGGGGAATATTGTTAAGCACTGCATGGGTCAACTGTACGCCATTATCTTCAATTGCTTTTCGACTTTGAAGAAAGATGGTCTTTTTGATATAACTTGGACTTTGAACACCCAAGCTATCAAGAAATGCATCATCAGATAAATTCCGTTGTTCTTTTGAAAGCATAAACAATCGGACAGCTAACAGTAAATTTGGGTTTAGCTCCTCATCTACTTTATGCTTGATGCCCATTGGCAAGTCTGTTACAGTATCCGCCAATGCCAACTCTTTCTCTAATGAGTCCTGCATTTCAGCAAGCCCTCCTTCTACACCAACACTATGAGTACTACGATTAGAGAGTCCTATCAACAAAAAGAATAGAATACTACAAGCCAGATATATTCTGATTGGGTGCACATATTTTACTCTTTTACCCGCCAAAAACTCATTGGTAAGTTTACCTGGTGCGAAAATAAATGGAATGACTGAGCGCCCTATCTTGGAATCGAAACTGAATAAGTTTTCAATAAAATCAAGGCACAAAATTCGAAATGACACTTTGTATGTTGTCTTTTTTTGCCCACAATGAGGACAGTAAGTCATGTCCTCACTAAGCATATGATTGCAGTTCAGACAGTGTTCAGTTTGGGTATTCATCACTTTATCTAATCAAATTGGTCAACTTTCACTTTAAGGATTAAAGTTAGAAAAGTTAAGTGATCCACTATCTAATACTCGGCAAAAAAATAGCGGTATATTAGGATTATCCCTGTATATACCGCCATTGATTTATGCTTAACCCCGTTCTTCCTTTATTTAGAAAGGCTCTTCAGGTAGTCTCGGTTAATTTGCTCAATAAAGTCCAATATATCGTCCAACCCCACTTTTGTCTCAGAGGATGTTACAAAATAAGGAGGCATCTCAGCCCAAGTCTCCATTAACTTTGCAGTATACTTATCAACAGCATTGGTCACAGCACCAGGCTTAAGCTTATCCTGCTTTGTAAAGACAATGACAAATGGAAGTCCTTTTTTTCCCATCCATTCCATAAACTCCAAGTCTATCTTTTGTGGAGCATGTCTGATATCAATCAGGACAAAAGTACAAAGTAGGTTTTCTCTATTCAGTAGATAACCATCAATGATTTTACGGAAATCTGCTCTTAGTGTCTTACTTACCTTTGCATATCCATAACCAGGCAAATCGACTAAGTACCAATCTTCATTGATAAGAAAGTGATTAATCAACTGTGTCTTACCTGGTGTACCCGATGTTTTAGCCAACTTGCTAAAGTTGGTCATTGCATTGATCAGAGAAGACTTACCAACATTAGAACGCCCAATAAAGGCATATTCCGGTAAGCTTTTATTCGGACACTTTTTATGATCCGAATTACTCATCACAAACTTTGCTTGCTTTATTTCCATTACTATATTTTATATCGTATTCCTACAGGTTTTTAATACCTATTTGTCCAGTAAACCACCAGACAAGGTACAAAGGTACAAAAACCTGATTATGTTACATTATTGAGCCTTTTATCAATTGTGAAGGGTTTATAATTGGGTCTCCGCCGAACTCTATTCTAGAATCTATATATTTGTACGGTCGCTAGCGACCATGTAACCTTAATATTACAGTGTTGGTCTTTCATTGTACCAACTCAAATCTCAAAACTAAACGAAGAACTCAATGAACGCATACGTATTTCCGGGACAGGGTTCCCAGTTTCCGGGTATGGGAAAAGATCTTTACGAAAGCTCAGCAAAAGCTAAAGAACTGTTTGATAAAGCTGATGAAATTTTAGGTTTCAGTATCACGAAAGTGATGTTTGAAGGAACTGCTGAGGAGCTGAAAGAAACTAAAGTAACACAACCTGCTATCTTTTTGCACTCTGTTGCACTTGCCTTAACTGCTGACAACTTCAAGCCAGAAATGGTTGCAGGTCACTCTTTAGGTGAGTTTTCAGCACTTGTGGCTAACGGCACACTAAAGTTTGAAGATGCACTGAAGCTTGTTGCTCAACGAGCAATGGCAATGCAAAAGGCTTGTGAAATGAATCCTTCTACAATGGCTGCTATCTTGGGTCTTAGCGATGAGCAAGTAGAAGAAGTATGTACAAAAACGGAAGGCGTAGTAGTTGCTGCCAATTACAACTGCCCAGGACAGCTTGTAATCTCAGGTGCTAATGAGGCTATTGAAAAAGCTTGCGCATTGGCAAAAGAAATGGGTGCTAAGCGTGCCTTGCCACTTCCTGTAGGTGGAGCTTTCCACTCTCCGCTGATGGAACCAGCAAGAGAAGAGTTGGCAAAAGCTATTGAAGCTACTGAGTTCTCAGAGCCTACTTGCCCTGTTTACCAAAACGTGGATGCTAAACCGTATACTGAAGCAGCTAAGATCAAGGAAAACTTGATCTCTCAATTGACTTCACCAGTAAGATGGACACAATCTGTTCAGCAAATGATTGCTGACGGTGCAACAACATTCACCGAGTGCGGACCAGGAAAAGTACTGCAAGGACTTGTGAAAAAGATTGACCGCAGCGCTGAAGTTGCTTCGATCTAATAACACTACTAAAAAAGCCATTACATCTAAATGTGTAATGGCTTTTCTAATTTGGCTTGGTTAGCTTGCTGCGATCACCAAATGCTTTTCTTTTCTTTGCTCCTCCTTTTCTGCTACTGCCTCAAGAATTCCAACCAGGTCCTGATTGTAAATAGGCTTACTCAGTGAGAAATCCATTCCGATTTGCAATAGCTTCCTCAATTGTCCCCTTAGAGAATAAGCTGTTGTTCCAATGATTGTAACAGGTACACCTGTCACGTTTTCACGATCTCTGATCATCTTGACAGTTTCACGCAACTCATCACCTAAAGTTGCTTCATCAAGAATAATCATACTGTACTGTTCAGCCTTAAGTTTGGCCTTCAGGTTTGTTTCGTCGTTTACGATGTCTGTTTTCCATCCAAGCCGCTTCAGCATTAATTCCATGTGGGCGGCATCGATTGCTTTGGATTCTGCGAGTAATACTGAATTCATACCTTCACTTTCGAGTTTTGAGGGAGTCAATAAAAATGCTAATTCAACGAAGTTCTTTAGGAGTAGGTCGATCTACTTCCTTTTATTAATACGTAAAGTTGTAGGAAAAATAATATAGGCTATAAGATACAAGCCTCAGAATTGCTATTCTTCAATCATCTTGGACTATAAAGCTCTAAAATTTATGTAAATAATTCAATCTTAGCGATAAATATTTATATATACTTTATGACTTTTCGCCAAAAGGAGGCTTTATGCTCGAGACATTCCTTGTTTGTTACATGAGTTGTTCCAAACAACTTTTACGTTTATCCAATACCAACCTTAATAGATTTGTACAATTTTATCTTTTTTTAAGAAAATTACAAGTCTTTCCCTCTATACAACTTATAATTTTCAATAAGTTAAAGGCTTTGTCAAAATGAACCAACCCTTTCCTAACCAATGTAATGTATTAAATGGTTCCGTATCGAATTGGCAAATATCTTTCCAAACTGGATCTAACATTACAAATACTTTATTACCAACCCTCCTGAATAACGCAGAAACCGGATTTTCAACAGGGTGTATATTGTTAATATAGTCAAATGTTAATGCATTACTACTTACCAAAAAGCCAAACACATATTCCAAGAATAACAAAAGTCCTTCTTCTTTCAATGATACTTATTTATATTAAGCTTGTGTGTGTGTTTCAGTATATCGGAATACGTTTTGAACATTTCACCTAGACAAAATATTTTTTCATAAAAATCAACATTCATTGCGCTATGGATCAAACTCACAAATATGATATGGGTGTCGTCGGCAATTGTGCTTATATGGCATACATTGACAAGGAAGCAGATGTGAAATGGCTTTGTTGGCCTCGCTTTGACAGCAGTTTTGTTTTTGGCGGCCTGCTAGACAAAGAAAAAGGTGGCAGCTTCAAAATAATTCCAGAAACTGACAGCTTCGAAACCAGTCAACATTATGTGAAGAATACCAATATCCTGACGACAGAGTTTCACCTTTCTGACGGAAGTGGTTTCAAAGTAACAGATTTTGCTCCTCGATTCTATCAGTACGAGAGGTACTACAAACCCCTGATGCTGGTTAGAAAACTTGAGCCCACCAAAGGTATTCCCCGTGTAAGTGTTCAATGCGACCCAGTTGGCAATTACGGAAAGCGTGTACCTGAAAAGCAACAAGGCAGTAACCACGTTCGCTTCCTCGGATATGACCAGCAAATGCGGCTAACGACCAATATCCCGCTAAGCTACATTATGGATAATACTTCCTTTGTCCTTACTGGTGCTGTCTATCTGGTGCTTACTTATGGAGTACCACTAGAAGCATCCTTGGAATCAACAGTGGAAGAGTTCCTGATCAAGACCAAGCGATATTGGCGCCGATGGGTTAAATCAACCAGTATCAGTGCCTTCCATCAGGAAAAGATGATTCGGTCTGCTCTTGTCCTCAAGATCCATCAATACGAAGACACAGGGGCCATCATCGCCTCAGGTACCACAAGCTTACCGGAACACCCCGGAAGTACCCGAAACTGGGATTATCGATACTGTTGGATGCGGGACACCTACTATACACTGAATGCATTTAACAACATTGGTCACTTTGAGGAAATGGAAGATTACTTCCGGTACATTGAGAATGTCGCCCAAAAAGAAAGTAATCACCTCCAGCCGCTCTACAGTATTACTGCCGAAGACAAATTGATCGAAAAAGAGCTAAGCCATCTGGATGGTTACCTTGGCAATAAGCCCGTCAGAGTCGGCAATGATGCTTACACCCACATACAGAATGATGTTTACGGCCAAGTGCTCGTCTCCCTGCTTCCATTCTATGCAGATAATCGCTTCAAGAATCCCAACAGGCAATACACCCGCCAAAAAATAATGGATGTCATCGATAAGATTGAGGAAACAATGGATCAGCCGGATGCTGGATTGTGGGAATTCAGGAACAAGGCCCAACGCCACTGTTACACTTACCTCTTCCATTGGGCAGGTGCCAGTTCAGCTGAAAAAATTGCAGACTACTTTGGGGACAAGAGCATGAAGCTCAAGGCCAGAAACCTCAAGAAGGCTTCAGCTGAAAGAATAGAGGCTTGCCGAGATCCAGAAACAGGTGTCTATATGCAGGCGATAGGTTCAAAAGATATGGATGCAAGTTGTTTACAGCTGATTTCCATGCACTACCTTGATCCTAACTCTGAAGCAGCCCGTAAGCACCTTGCTGGAATGGAAACGGAGCTAAAAGGCAGCGATGGTTTATTCTACCGGTACAAGCACTCCGATGACTTCGGTAAGCCGGAATCCACTTTCCTTGTTTGTGCATTCTGGTACATTGAAGCATTGGCCTGTGTCGGAAGGCTGGAAGAAGCGATCAAATATTTTGAACAGATCAGCTCATACTCCAACCATTTGGGATTGCTCAGTGAGGATGTGGACGAAAGGAACGGCAGCCAGTGGGGTAACTTCCCTCAGACGTATAGTCATGTGGGACAGATCAACGCGGCATACCGAATAGCCAAGAAGCTTGACCTTCCAAACTTCCTGTAACTATATAAAACGGCTGAGTGAACTCAACTTCACTCAGCCGTTTTTTTTTATTTCTGATCGAAATGTTTGCTCGCCTTTAGAAAAGACTCATAATCACTGATGTTTAAAATATCTTTCACCGCCTTGTGCTTGTCAGGTTGCTTATCAAAATATGCCTTGGTAATCTGATAGCCCACCCAGTAGCCAAGGTCATTCGGGCGGTCATCCTTTTCATAGCCTCCATAAAGCCAACCATTGTAATCCATTCCATTCATTTTTTCCTGAAACTCTTTTTCCAATGCTTCCTTATGGGCTTCTCCATAAGCAAAGGCTGTTTGATTGATATGTTTTCCCGAGATCAACTCACCCAAAAAATCTGCACTACCTTCCTTTATTGCTTGCTCTAGCAGCGTAGGATTTTCATTGTCATATTTTTGCTGAAAGTGAATCAGCTCATGTGCCACAATGTATGGCACATCTTCAATGCGGCTTTGCATCTCCGCTCCGATAATCAATCCATTTTCGGTGGCTGTCCCTCCAGAGTTAAACACACCGATTACAAAATATACAGGCGGAAACTGCGCTTCAGGGTACCAATACTTGAACGCATAAAATGTTGACCTGATCTGCTTCTCTGTTTCCTTGATTCGATAAGTATTGTCCCTCAACCCGAGATACTTTTCCTTGTTGTCCCTTACTCGTTGCAATAATGTATCGGCATGCTGAATACGATGGGGAATAAAATCCTTAAGCCCTTGGCTACCTATCTCAAGGTATTTGTCACCAAAAGGGTTTCTCGGATAGCCACCTCCCAACAGGTTAAAAGCTTTCCAGAAATTATCGATATCACTGGTCACGAGCTGAGCAGCATCAGGATCGGTTGTAAACTTGCTCTGACCGAGAAGCGTACTGCAAACCAATAGCAAACTCAAAAGCAGTGTGTATTTCATTGGGTTATTTTTTGATAATAAAAATCTAGTCCTCTTTTACTTACTTGATTTGCGCTTTCACTTGGGCGACATCCACCCCTTTTGCTATCAGCATCTGCTCCGCCTCTTCTGACAGAAGGTCTGCTAATTGCATTAGGGCAGGATCAATATCGGCATAACGTTCGAGCATAAATGCAAACCTATACTCAGCAGGTTCCCATGTGTCTGCACCCGCATCGTTGTGCTGTGCCTGTGCTTCCATTTTATCCAGTGCGTGCGCTACCTTCGCCTCATTGCTCAAGTAGTTTTCATAGTCATTCCAAAGATCAAACACTTCCTCACCAATCAGTTTCGGCAACAAGGTCTGAATCTTCTCCATCGCTTTCTTCTCATTCAGCTCTTTCTGCTTTTTGATTTCAGGATTGGAAAGGGATTCGGTCAATGGAATATCTGTTGCATAAATCTCTACAAGGTCATGTACTACAATCATCTTGAGTAACCTTAGTGTATCTACCTGTACCTTAAGGTAAGGTGTGATCATCATGGCCAGTAAAGATAATTGCCAACAATGCTCGGCTACACTTTCTACTCTCCCATTAGACAAATAGCTATGTCGTAACTCAAACTTCAGCTTTTCACTTTCTTTCAGAAAATTCCTGATAGCCGTAATCTCCTTTTTCATGGTAATCCGTTGTTCGTTTTTGATTCGGTCTTAAAAATTCATCGAATTTATTATCATTGTAAACTACAATACATTCTAGCGTTGTTAATATTTGAGAATTCTTAAACAAGTAGGGAGAACATTCCTAACCTGATAATGTTAACTCATTCGGGACATTTCTCTATCAAATATATAGGCTTAAAAGAGGACATTGATTATAAGTCACTTTCTCTTTGCTCATCTTTTTTTAAAACATTATGGCATTGATAATCGGATTGCTGGCATTTTTAGCCCTAATCATTTTACTGAGAACACTTTCAAGCAAAAAGGTAAAATTCCTTTACCGTAACCTCTCCGCGATTGGACTTGGAGCTGCTTTTGGTTTATTGATCTATCACTTTATGCCTGCTGATATCTACGCAGAGCTTAAATTTTATATCAAGTCCGTCTCTGGGGTATATATTCGGTTATTAAGGTTAATGATCGTCCCTATTATTTTTGTAAGCATTACCACTACCCTGATTCATATCGGAAAAGAGAACAACCTTGGCAAATCTATTGGGCAGGTTTTAGCCTATTTTATATTATCAATCACAGGTGCTGCACTGATTGCCTTTGCCACTTCCAATGCCTTTGACTTCGGTCACTTGATTGATATCACAAAAAATACTGCCGAACAGTCGGACAGCAGGATTGCAGAACGCATCAGCAGTATTGGGGATGCTTCACTGGGAAAAGTGATTTATGGTTACACCAAAAATGTTCCTACCTCCATCTTTGCAGCTTTCGCCGAAAACAATATCCTCGGTACGCTGATTATCGCGCTGATGGTTGGCTTTGCTACCCGCAGGATGTATGGCAAAAAACCTGAAAAAGTGCAGCTGGTTGTGGACGGACTCAATGCCATAAAAGTGATCGTCAACTCCATCACCATGACGGTCATCAAACTGACTCCTTATGGAATCCTTGCCCTGATAAGTGTGGCGGTGGCTGACAAAGGCCCTGCCTTGTTTGGAGATCTTGCCAAGTTTGTGGGCGTATCATACCTGACGATGGCGTTGATATTTGTGATGCATATGGTCGTGAAGGCGGCAAGTGGCCTGAACCCGATCAACCATATACAAAACCTGCTACCTGCTATTGTGACGGGTTTCTCCACACAGTCAAGTGGTGCAACGCTTCCTGTTACCATTAAGTCATTGGAAGAAAGAAATGGCGTGGATACGGAAACAGCCAACATTACAGCCTCACTAGGAACTACAATGGGTATGAACGCATGTGGCGCTATGTGGCCTGTATTTATGATCGTACTGGGTGTGGGCGTAACCAATGCCTTGGCAGGAACAACAGTCGTAGACTTATTCTCTGTCTCGTCTATCGTGACAATGCTGCTGGCAGTACTGGTTTCTTCGTTCGGAATAGCAGGACTTCCAGGCACAGCCTCTTTTGCAGCCATCACAGCCATGACGCTAATGGGACTTGACCCTGCCGTAATGGGTATTGTCCTGACCTTTGTACTGTCTGTTGACTCATTGATTGACATGGGACGTACTGCTACCAATATTTTTGGTGTTTCAAGTGCAGCCACTTTTGTATCACGTATCAATCACAGGTTGAATAAAGAGACGTTTAGTAAAAAATAAGCCGTTAGGTACCAGTGCTAGACATTAGATGAAAAAATCCCCTGCCTCCTAAAGAGACAGGGGATTTTTTATGCGTATCATCATCTCAACTGTAAGTGAATATGGTCATCATGTCTGACGGCATGGCATCCGTGAAACCTGATGCGGGCATCCTGCACAGCTGTTCGCTTGACAAGATGTGGTTCAAGAAAAACTTTTCCCACTTCCTCAGATAAGAGCAGACTTTGAAGCAAGTAACGGGTAGCCTTTACATTCATGCTCAACTGCGAATGCGTTGTTCCCATTGTCAGGTAGCGAGCATAACTGTATTGCCAATACCCTGACTGCTCACATTCCTTTGCTGTATCCTTCTCATTTTCTTTCGGTGCTTCAAACACGCCATAACCCGTGACGGTCGGCACTTCATTGACCAGCTTTCCGTCTGCATCCTGATAAATAAAAGAAAGATCGACCTTCTTGCCATCATTGTGGCTTAAATGCGGGATCAATGGAAAACCATTAAGGAAAGGAAAGTTGGCATCAAGGTAATGGACTTTAATGACTGGGTATTGTTGCGCCACCTTATCAGCAGTTGCTGCCAATACCTCATTGAGCTGGGGCCTGACATAATTCCTGAAACAAAGGTTTGTCACAAAGGAAGCGGCTTCCAGATGGGTATGCTTTGCGACAGGTTCACGTCCTGCCAACCTTGCCAATTGGGGGACAAGCCATAAGTTACTCACCGCATAAAGCAACACGAATGTACCTAGACGTTTGATGCTTCTTTGTGACTTGGGTCTTATCAAGGATAAAGTGATCAGGTAGATCATGCCGCCAACTTGCGTCAGTACAGTCAGTATAAAAAACAGGGCAAGCCTGAAAAGCCATTTCATAAAAATCGAGATTAAAGTTAGTTCGTTATGTTCTTTTATTCGGTGAAGTCATCCGTTAAGGTTTGAAGAAAAACTTTTAGGGCTTGCTGCTCCTCATCAGAGAAGCGTTCCTCTTTCTTGGACATCAACAATAAAGTATCAAGATAAACAGTCTGATTAATTCCTTGCTGATAAAATTCCAGCACATCGTCCAAGGTTGCAAACCGACCGTCATGCATATACGGAGCAGTCAGTGTAATGTTCCTTAGGGTTGGTGTCTTGTACCTGCCCATATCTGCACTGTCCAGCGTGATGCGGTAACGACCTTGTGCCATTCCTTCATGTGCACTACTATATAAGGTGTCCAAACCATTGTTGTGGTAACGGAAGTCCGTAAACAACGGAAGCCGATGGCAGCGCTCACAATGGCGGATAAAAACTTTTTCCCCTCTCAGTTCCTCTTCCGAAAAAGCAGCCTTTCCTTTCTTCACTGCATCATACTGGCTGCTGAAAAGATAGAGCGAACGTTGGTACTGTGCCAATGCTCTGGCTACATAAGCACTCTGTACGGAATCTATTCCAAACAAGTCTTGGAACTGCTGGCGGTAACCTGCGTCCTCATTCAACCTTTTGGTTAGTTCTTTCAGGTCAATGCCCATCTCATCGTGATGGGTCAGTGGCCCAAATGCCTGTGACTCCAAATCATTGGCACCGCCATCCCAGAATAATTTTTCTGACCAGCCTATATACATCAGTGTCGGCGCATGGCGTAACAATTGGTTTCCTGTTACACCTGCGGTTGATAGGGATACGCCGTCCGTAAAGGCTTTGTCTGGTTGGTGACAGGTGGCGCAGGACACTTTGCGGTTTGCAGAAAGCAACGGATCAAAAAATAATTGCTTTCCCAACGCAATGCCTGCCGAAGTGGTAGGATTTCTTTCAGGTGCAGGTGGCGACAACTCGGGTGTCGCAGTACATGACCACAACCCGATTATCAGACAGACTAGCACACTAAGGAAGTTTGTGTTTCCCATTCCTTTTTCAATATAACTGTGGGGCGACTCAATGTGGTCGCCCTATAAAATCCTCTACTGAACCACTTCAAACATCTGGGCGTAATTGTTAGCAATCAACTGTGTGTAGGGACCAAACATGGTATCTTCCGGACCATTGCGTTCCAAAGTGATAAAGGTGGTTTTTCTTGATGCTTCCGGCAACGACTGCTCTGCCTTGTCTCCAAATATCTTGTCCACATTTACCTTTAGCTTTAGCGTGCCGTCTCCTTTTGACAAGTCCATCGCAGCTGGCAAGGTCACGACCCTATAGTTGTCATCACCACCGATATGGTAAGCCAATCCTCTTGCCTCACCTCCATCGGGGTAATACTTTCCTTCGAGCAAGACAAACTTGTAACCCGTATTCCAGTTCCATGCCATCGCATTGTTTGGGTCAAGGTCTCCTGTGTTGTCAATGGAATAGTTGCGGTCAGGATCTACACCAACCGCAAACGTAATGGTATCGTACTGTTTGGATGGAATACCCGAGACTGTAAACGATGCTTCGTTGCTCATGCCATCGTGTGCAATCAGGTGATAACTTTCCGACTCGCTGAATGCCGCATCAGACGATTCGCCTTGCAGGGAAATATTGGTCAGGTAAAAGCGGAAGTCGCTCACCTCGAACGTTTCTCCCAATGCATTGGTATAATGCTGCTCTTCCAGTACCAATGGTGCCCCGTCCATCAGCAACTCCAGCTGTATGGAAAGCTGTACATTTTTGGTCGCCTCATTTTCTTTATCGCAGCCCAACAACAATAGTAGGCTGGCAAGGCATATCACATTCAGGATTTTCATGGCTTTATTGATTTGGGTCTGCAAAATCAGGGTTGGTAACAAAAGTATCGTCCGTCAGCATATGCAAGAAAGCAACGATAGCCTGCTTCTCTTCATCGGTCAGGTAAAGTTTGATCGGGTCATCAGGAAACAGCTTCTCATTACTCGCCTCCAATATCAGCGGGTCCAATGTTTCACTCTTTATAATGTGTTCATCATAATGCTCCACCACTTCTTCCAATGTATTAAACCTGCCATCATGCATATAGGGAGCCGTCAATGCTATATTCCGTAGAGAAGGCGCTTTAAATTTGCCTTTATCCGTTGCTTTTTCTGTAACGGCAGCCAATCCGTCCTTCAGGTTTTCATCCGAATCCAATCCATTGTTGTGAAAACCCTGAAAGCCTAACTGGTCTCCATCGACCAAGGGACCCAAATGGCAGTCACCGCAGTTGCCCCCTCTCAATCCCTGATCGGGAATTGGATGCGTGAAAAATAATTCCATCCCTTTCAACTCCATATCGGTTGGCTCATAAGTTCCTTCCAGATAACGGTCATACTTACTGTCTGCCGAGATCAGTGTCCGCTCAAACTGTGACAAGGCTTCGGCTATCCTAATTGCCGTAATGCCTGCCGAGTCAAATGCCAGTTCAAAGAGCTTGACATATACTTCATCCGCTTCCAGCTCTTCCACTAGTTCATCCAAATCCTGATGCATCTCCAAAGGGTTTTCAATAGGTGCCAATGCCTGTTGCTCCAATGTATTGACCCTGCCATTCCAGAAAAACTTCTTTTGCCAGATCAAATTGGAAAGCGCCATGGTATTCATGCCTGTTGTTTCCCCTGTAATTCCTTTATCAGCCACCATATTGGAAGCAAAACCAAACTGCTGTTGGTGACAGCTCGCACAGGATTGGGTGTTGTCTCCCGAAAGCCTTTTGTCATAGAAAAGCTTACGCCCCAGTTCCACTCCCTTTACAGTAAGTGGATTGTTCTCGGGCAAGACATAACCATTCCCAAATTGAGGAGGAAGCTCAAGGGATAAAGGCTTGTTGGAAGGTTCACTTATAGGTGAAGGCGTATCTTTGCAGCCATATATCAGAAGGATACTCAATATAAAAGGGAGTTGCCGAGTCAGTACAGTGAAGCGAGTGTTCATAGAGGTCTTGAAAAATTGGGATGCGACAAATCAGCATCACCTAAAAGTAAGACAAAAAATGCGATAGGCAAAGTAGTTACAAAGCGTAGGACATACCTCTCCCGTTTGCTATCTATCTCAAACAGCAACAGGTATCATGTAAGTTTATGGATGAAAATACTTTAGCCGGCCTTAATTTTTTTGTACTCCCCGTGACCAAGCCCTAAACCAATCAACATTCTCTCCTCTACATTTTCAATATGGGGCAAGTCAATGGGTGGCGAAACTGCCTGATTACTTTGTTTATCACTTGTTGTTGGTGACGATACAGGCTCTTCTGTTTTATTCAGCTCTGCTTCCAACGCTTCACACACAGCCGTCAATTCATCTGCCATCATTTTCAAGCCTCTTTCCTTAGCCTTTAGTTCTGCCAACAACCAATCGGAATGCTTGGCATAGAAGCGCTCAATTTTTCCCATTTGGTAACGGCTCTGATAAAAATCAATCTCAACATCAAGACTACTTCCTTTGCCATTTACCATCACGGAAGAGGCTTTCTTATGCAAGGTTTCCATCCGGCTATACGCTTCTTCGAGTTGCCTGCGTTTCATCTCTATTTTTCTGATCCTGATATTGACCTTCATATAATCACAAAGGATAGAATCACGCTTGAGTTGCAAGCGTTCCAATTCTTCTTGCCTTTTTCGCAAGGCCATTTGATTGATACTCATAAGGTGGATTGGTTTATATGAAACATGTGGTAAAGGGAGTGGTAATTATGTTCGATGGGATATGTCAATGGATACATCGATGGATTAAAATCCACCGCTAACAGATGTTGTCCTTTCAGGACAATGATTAAACTTGAGAAGTGGGTTTTAACCCATCGAATGGAATACATTGAAGATAAGATGAACATAGTTTTTAACTAAGGACTGACCCATATTTGATTGTTTGATCGATGGATACGTCGATGGATTAAAATCCACCACTTACAGATGTTGTCCTTCCAGGACAATGATTAAGATAAAGAAAGATCGGTGACCTATTCCCGAAGGGTAGGATGTCCAAAACATTAGATTTTCTTCCGGTCAATTTGAGAGTGCTTTCATACGTTTAAGTACTTGATTTTCTTTTAGGTAATTAACCTCCCACTCCTTGATTTTGGACAGAAAAACCTGTTCCTGAGCGCTCTTGATATCGATATCCAATACCACCTTGCCAGCAAGTTTTCTTGTTACCAGTGCCAGGTAGAGCACATAGGAGGTGACACCATACAGCTTATTGGGAGACTTCCTGTACTTGAAGATGCCGAATAAAGACTCAATAACATCAGAAGAGCAATGCCAGCAGGCCTGCTCTTCCAGTTTCGAGACCTCTTCCTTCAGGTATGTTTTCACAGTTTCTATGAATTTATTCAGTTTCTCATAAGGTGTTACTGTCTCACAGTACGAGAGGCACACATCAATGCTTTCGGTGGATAATCCACTGTTCTTAAGGTGTTTGTTGATCTTGCAGGTGATAACAACAAGTGTTTCCAACTCCTTGACAATCTCGTTATGTTCCTGCAGGAAGGCAAAGCATTCCTGTTCTTCCCGGGTTAGGGTGGAATATTTTTTTTGTATCGCCAACACCCAATCGATAGTGGGCGTCAGATTTAGGAAGCGGGAGTGGTCACGCTGCCTTGGCGGCAATAGGTAAGCCACAGGCTTCATAATGTTTTTGTGGGTGCAGGCTCCCAACGACTTCATGAAGGCGATATATCGATCATCTTTCTTGTAGCACCTTTCTGCCAGTAGCGCCAGCTGGTGACCAACATCCTTGACTCGGCAAAGTTCCGCAGCCTTGATACCTGCGACCAAATTGTTGTTCGAGTCGCTGATGACGTACTTAGGTGCCTCGCCTTGTGTCTGGGCCACCTCCTTCAGCACACGCTTGATCTGGTCAGCCTTCCAAGATTTCTGTACTTCTATGTGAAGTACATCCGCATCAGCGGTCGTAAGTACCTCTGCTGTGGTATTTTCTGCCTCCACGCCCAGTACCATCAGCATCCGTTCATCACCAATGGTCATGCATTCATCCACAATCAGGGCATACTCCTTGTCGGTAAAACGGCCTTCTCCTTGATTGAAAGAAAAATACCCCAGCTTCTTGACCCAAGTCTCGACTGCGCTCTTGCTTGGAAGGCTGGTCAAGTGCCAGCCCAGTGCACTATTCAAATATTGCAGACAAGAAACCACACCCCGAAAGCTGCAGCCGCCCACTACATAGAGGTGTATACAGATACTCACCATCAAGACATTGTACTTATGTCCAGCTATGGGGAGCGAGTGCTCAGCTGGAGGACCTACAGATGACAGCTGTTGCCGCAACTGCTTGTTCTCTCTTTCCAATGCCTTGAGCAACTGTTGGCTATTCTGATATTTCCCCTTCCAACTCCCTCTGCTTTTTTCCAGTGCACAGACCCTTCCGCGTAACTTCTTAACCGTGTAACGGTGATTAAACTTGTCCTGTAGCTGTTTTTGCTGTATGTTTACCGACATAAACTCTTTCCGTATTTTGTGCGAAAATTTTATTTTCAGTTCAACACAAAAATGGCAAGAGTTTTTTTTATGCCTTTGGACACCCTACCCGAAGGGGCTAAATACATCAGTGATGGGATTTATCCCATCGTAAAAGGAAAGGCTATTTTTTTAAGCCCTGAAAGGGCGCAATAAATGCACTAACCATCTATTGCCGATTTTTCACCCCACCCCAATTAAAATAACCAAAACACGAAAGTAACAACACCATCCCCATCCACAAACCATGTATGAAAAAAGGCAAGAATAAAAAAAGGCGCTTGAAGCGCCCTTTCAAAAACGGAGGTCCGTCTGATCGTGCCTAATATTTATTGCATCAATCATTCGGCATAAGATCAAATACCTGTTGATTGCACTTTATCGATAGGCTTTGGATTTTGCCCGTAAGCCACAATCGTTACTTAAAAAATTCTGGCTTGAAGTTCATCAGGTAAAGCTCGCTGCGGGAACGTGTCATCGCCGTATATAACCACCTCATAAAATCATGGTCCAGCATCTCGTCTGTCAGGAAACCTTGATCGACAAACACGGCATCCCACTGACCACCCTGCGACTTGTGGCAAGTCAATGCATAGGCAAACTTTACCTGCAAGGCATTTAGGTATGCGTCTTCACGGATCATCTTGTTGCGTGCCTTCTTGTCTTCCACATCGGCATAGCCTGCCACCACACTTTCGAACAGCTTACGGTTGTCCTCTCTAGACAAGTTGGGTGTAAAAGAATGAAGTGTATCCAAATGCACCTTTACCTCTACCTTCGGGTGGTTTTCATAGTCAATTAGTCGGATCGTCAAATCTGCAAAACGGAACCCGTGCATCTCTTCTACATTGCGGACTGCCATGACTTCAATAAATTCACCGTTCGCCAAGAAGCCTGCAGGTGAATCCTCTGGTAACCAATGGTAGTTGTTCCGCACCACCATCAAATGGTCCCCTGCTTCCAATTCATCTTCACGAAAATGAATCGCTCGGCGGATATACTGGTTGTATTGGGTAGCTGTACGGTTGGAACGACAAATGATCACCGTATTCTCAATGCCGAATTTGTCGTAGCCATATCGGAGACCGTCTTCCAACTTATCGGCTGTCATACGATAGACATCTTTGTAGCTTTTGGTTACCAAGCCTATCTGAGCCGTATGCTTGGAAATTTCATTACGGATAGAAGTCGCATTGAAAAGAATGCCCGATTCAGCCTCCTGCCTTACGACCTCTGTCAATAAGTGGCTGGTCAGGTCAAGACGAAATTCTTTTGACAGGTAGTCAGGGTCCAAAGCAGGGCTTAAGGTCTGGTGAACGGGCGGCAACTGTGCCGTGTCTCCGATCAGCAGCAACTTATTGCCTGAGTCCGGATTCTCATACACATAATTCACCAACTCTGTCAGCAGTCCCCTGCCGCTGATGTCTTGCCTGTCATCAATCATGGAAGCCTCATCCACAATAAAGACTGTGTTGGTGTAGTAATTTCTTTGACGCTTGAATTGAAGCACTCCCGTATTAGGGTCTTCTTTCTGCGTGAAGATGATCTTGTGAATGGTAAATGCCATCTTCTTTGCATAGATTGACATCACCTTCGCTGCCCTACCCGTAGGCGCAAGCATCAGGGTCTTGTGGTTGTAGCGCTTGAGCACCTGTACCAATGCACTTACCACCGTCGTCTTACCGGTACCTGCATACCCTTTCAGCAGGAAAGCCTTTCGCTTTCGCTCCTTGTCAAGAATAAAGTCATTGAGCAGTTCAAAAAGTTTGGCTTGTCCTGCCGTAGGCGGAAAACCGAACTGCTGATGCAGGTAGTCTGAAGGTTGCATATTCAAAGTATTCATGGTACAGTTTAGATCACTCAAAGTGAGTTCCGCAAAGTTAACCGCATTAGCGCTACTGCCAAACAGATTCGTGTTCAGGCTTTTTATTAACATTCAATCACACACACTTTTATTGTCCTTAACAATCTTGGCGACTATATTTGCGACACTTTTAAAATCACTTAAAACAATCTGGTTTGAAGCAGTGCTATACAAAATATAGTCTTTTGATGCTTTCAGCACTTCTGTTGCTGAACACCTTGGCTATACCTTTGTATTACCTCGACTACGAACTCCGCAAAGATTTCATCACGGAATACTTCTGTATCAACAAGGACAAACCTGAGCTTCACTGTAACGGTCAATGTCACCTGATGAAAGAAGTGGAACAGACTTCTTCTGAACAGAAAAAGAAAGCGGAGAAGCCAATCTCCACCGTTGTTTACTTAATTCAAGAAATGACACAGGTAGCAGCACAGGAAAAAACAGTGCTGCCATTATTGGCTATCAAACACACCACCCCTTACACGCAGAAGTTATTTGACTTCTACACCCACAACATCTTTCACCCACCCTGTTAAGGTCATTTCTCTCTAACAAAGGCAAGAGTTCCTTTTGTCTTTTATTCTTTTTCGGGTTGACACATTGTGCAATCCCTTTTCTGTATGGTCGGATATAACGGTTCTCCGTTTGTGCACGACAGGTTCTGTCTGTGCATTGGGAAAGGTACGTCTCAAGACGTCTTTCATTTCCAATGTCAACTTTCCTGTACCACAAACTAAAGGAGTCCATCCGCCCCTACCTGACATTTACATGACCTTATTTTTAAAAAAAATTAGAATGAAAAAGCTGAATCTCTTTATCTCCATCATCGCAACACTTTTTATCCTTTCATCTTGTGACAACAATGACGAGGCAACCCCTCAGGAGTCACCGTTGGCTAGCTACCACCAAATGACTGAGCAAACGTTGAGCAACACAGGATTGACCTTGAATTTACGGTCAGGTGAGGCAGACCTTTTTGCAGGATACAACAAGTTTTTTGCTGAGCTAACTGATGCAGACGGCAATCAGGTGACCAATGCTGAAGTAAAGCTAATGCCGATGATGGATATGGTGATGGGTGAAATGACTCACTCGCACGCTGCTCCTGTTGACCAACCGACACTGATGGAAGAAGGCTTCTTCAAGGGTGGCATCAACTTCATTATGCCAAGCACAGGAGAGACAGGTGTATGGACTTTGCATGTAACGGTGTCTGCCAATGACATGACAGATGAGATCATGCTGCCTATTACGGTATCTGACAAGAACCTGACTTATGCTTCTGGACAGGACAATGCCCAGTATCAGACGATCATCAGAAAGGAAGTTGACGGCACTAGATATTTTGTTGCCTACTACTTTGTGGAAGACAAGCCAATGGTGGGTTCAAACGAGATCGTGATCACGGTACACAAGATGATGCCGATGGACACAATGGAAGGTATGGAGATGGAGCACAACGGTTTTATGCCTGTCAATGACCTGACAGTAGAATTCCAACCTTGGATGCCTTCAATGGGACATGGCTCTTCCAACAACGTTAACCCTATTGCATTGGGCGACGGTCACTACAAAGGCACCGTGAACTTCAACATGACAGGTGACTGGGAATTAAAACTAAAAGTAATGGACGGAGAAAAAGTATTGCTGAACAGCATGGCTGAAGACGCAACAGATGCCTCTTTCTACCTTGAGTTTTAATTGAACAGATAAAGACATAAGATCAGAGACAAGAGATGCAATATGACATTGTATCTCTTGTCTAGGTTCTCCATACTAATTGAAGAGCTACCTCCCGACTACTTGAGGTATGATTTAGGTTTAATCGAAATCTTGAATCAGTATGGGAAACTAGTATCTAACAGCTCACAATTATGATAAAGACATTACAACTGTCAGTCCTGCTGTCTTTGGTTGTCTCCTTTGTCTCTGCACAGCACGCCCCTCTTCCCGATACGCTCAAGACCATTCAACTGAAAGAGGTAGTGATTGCAGACCCTTATGGACAGAATGCCTTAAATTTTTATCAGTACAGCCAGCTGGCTTCTGTGGAACAGATCCTGAACCGCACCAGTGAAGTGGCACTGATCAAAAGAGGCAACTACGCCTTGGAGCCGATGATCAATGGCTATTCGGCAGGGCAGCTCAATATCACCATCGATGACATGAAGATATTCGGTGCCTGCACTGACCGCATGGACCCCGTCACTTCTTATGTAGAGACGAGCAACATGCATTCATTGGAGATCAGTACAGGTGCGGAAGGAAACAAGCAGGGCGCCAACATTGGCGGAAGCCTTAACATGTTATTGAAGCAGGCTAAAACCAATCAGGAAAAACAGTGGGCTGCAAACCTTTCAACAGGTTACTGCTCTGTTTCCAATGGTATGGACATGACGGGAGCCATCAACTATTCTGGAAAAAAATTGGGCGTCCGCTATTCGGGCACCTATCGTGACCACGGCAACTACACAGATGGCAACGGCAATGAGGTACTCTACTCGCAGTTCAGCAAGATGAACCATGCCTTGCATGCCCTTTATGATTTAGGTAATCAAAGAAAACTCACTTTGTCACTTGTCACCGACGACGCATGGGATGTCGGCTACCCTGCCCTGACCATGGATGTCAGCAAGGCACAAGCCCGCATCTACGGGATAGGCTTTGAGCAGATGGCGATCACCGAACACTTCCATCACTTCAAGGCTAAAGTGTATGGCAACAATATCACCCACATCATGGATGACTCCAAACGTCCTGACGTTCCAATCAGGATGGACATGCCCGGATGGAGCGATACTTACGGCATGATGACGGAAGGCATGTGGCGATGGAAACAACACAGCCTGACTGTCAAAGCTGAGGCTTACCAAAATAAGGTAAGGGCAGAGATGACCATGTATCCGCCCAATGAAGGAGGTGTGCCCATGTTTATGCTGACATGGCCAGATGCCAAAAGAAATGCTGCAGGTCTTTTTGTACAGTGGAAAAGCAACTGGGGAAAAAGATGGATGTCAACGTTAAGCCTAAGGACAGATGCAGCTTCTACAGACATGACCTCAGAGTTTGGCAGGCAACAGTTCGAGACGTTGAACTACAGCATCACTGAAGCAGACAAAAGAATATTGGCAGCTCCTACACTCAGGTTCGATTACGACCTAAGCAACCACTGGCAACTTCATTTCACGACTGCCTACACCACAAGGCTTCCGACGGTGACAGAACTTTATGGCTTCTATCTCTACAACCGCTTTGATGGTTACGACTACATCGGCAACCCTGATATTGAAAATGAAAAGGCATGGCAGTTTACAGCAGGCACACAATTCCATAAAGGTATTTTAATGCTGAAAGGAAACATCTTCTACCATTACCTCACTGACTATATCATGGGAGAAGTAGACCCGAACCTAATGCGCATGACTGTTGGAGCCAAAGGCGTGAAACGTTTTATCAATGTACCGAATGCCTATATGGCAGGGATCAATGCAGAAGCCAACGTCACATTCAATGAACATTGGCAATCGGTCAATACTTTACAGTACACCCGTGGAGAAACCAGTGAAGGAGACCCTTTACCAATGATGCTTCCACTGAGGTGGGTAACGGCACTCCGTTACCAATACAATAAGTTCTACACACAAGGTGAATTGGAATGGTCAGCCCAGCAGGAACGGGTAAGTGAAGCATTTGGAGAACAGGCAACTGATAGCTACCATACCCTTAACTTAAGAGTCGGCTACCAGTGGCAATGGCAAAACGCGCATTGGCAAGTCAATGCCGCCGCCGAGAATTTGCTAGACACCTACTACCGTACGCACCTTGATTGGGGTGGTATCTACCGACCGGGAAGGAATATTTCTTTAAGTCTTTCAGTAGGCTTCTAAAACACGAAAGGCTGTCAGATCCTAAACCTGACAGCCTTTATTTTTAACAGTCAACCATCCTTTCCTATCCTACTTTAGACCAATCAGAAAAAAAGACTCATTTTTTTAAAAACTTTTCATTTTCTGACAAACAAATGAACTCCCCGCAAGTTAATAAGCTCTATTCTTTCATCATTTAATAATCTTTTTCTCTACTCCTATTCTGTTTGTACCCAATGATTTTCATTACTCTAAATTGATGATTAACAAACATTCACCCAGTTAGTTCGGTAGTTACCGAACTAAGTCTGATCTTTGTATTCAAGATAGAATGGATATGACAGACTTAAGAACATTAGAAGAGCAGAAAGAAAAGTTAATTGAGCAGTTAGGTTGCTTTTTAAGCAGAACCGTTCCACTTCCACCATTGAGTGGTCGCATGGCTGCACTCTTAATTATTGAAGGAGGAAAAGGAACCACTTTCGATCAGCTAATCAAATCGTTAGGTGCTAGTAAAAGTTCAATCTGCACTAGCCTTCACCAATTGGAAGAGCTTGAGATGGCTACTTACTTTCAAAAGGAAGGTGACCGAAAAAAATACTTTGTGATATCACCAAACAGACTTATTTCCCGAATTAATGAGGTGATCGCACATTTTAAAGAAGAAGCAGCATTACACAACCAGCTTATTGAATATAAAGAGGCAATGCAGAAAGTAAAGCCAGAAGAGTACTCAGAGTCTTCTAGTAAGTTTATGACAGCATATACCTCATTTTTGAATGAAGCAATTCAAGTTTTTTCACGAATAAAGGATTCAATCTCAACTAAACCTTAATAAAGTTAACAAACAGTTATGAACATCAAGCGTATTACTATGTCGCTTCTGGTACTAGGAGCTGCATCAAGCTTTTTCAGCTGCTCCAGTAACCAAGCTCCTCCTTCAGGTGGTCAGCAGGCTATGCCTTATCCAGTAACTGAAGCCCCAGCTCGAGACATTACAGCTTTTGATGCTTACCCTGTAAGTATCGAAGGCACTCAAAATATTGAAATCAGAGCCAAAATCGACGGATATATCCAACAGATATTTGTAGATGAAGGACAAACAGTTAAAAAAGGTCAGACACTTTTCAAACTGGAAACTCAATCGCTTAGCCAACAAGCTAACGCCTCAAAATCAGCCATTGAGGTAGCCAAAGCTCAAGTGAATGTAGCTCAGGTTGAAGTGGATAAACTGGTTCCTTTAGTAGAAGAAGGTATTATCAGTGAAGTCCAACTGGAAACAGCCAAAGCGCAATTGGCTTCTGCCAAGTCTCAATTGGCTCAAGCACAAAGCAACTACAGAAGTGTTTCTGAAAATATTGACTATACACGTATCAAAAGCCCTGTAAACGGTGTGGTAGGTACAATTCCTTACAGACAAGGAACACTGGTAGGTCGTACAGAGACTCAACCGCTTACTACCGTTTCAGCTATTGATAATGTATATGCCTATTTCTCGATGAATGAAAAAGAGTTTTTGGCATTCACCAGAAATACTGAAGGCGGATCATTGGATGAAAAGCTGAAGAACATTCCTTCAGTAGAACTGATGCTAGCAGATGGAAGTACCTATTCTCATACAGGTAAAATCCAGACAGTAACTGGACAAATCAACCCGAATACAGGTGCCATTAGTTTTAGAGCAGTATTCCCTAACCCTGAAAAGCTTCTTAGAAGTGGTAGCAGTGGTCAGATCAGAATCCCTAAAACTTACAAAAATGCAGTGGTCGTACCTGCTCAGGCAACTTATGAGATGCAAGGTCAAACTTATGTCTATGTTGTCAACAGTGACAATACTGTGAAGGGAACTATCATTGAGCCAGCAGATGAGGTAAACAATCTTGTAGTGGTTAAATCCGGCTTGGAAGCAGGACAAAAGATTGTGGCAGAAGGTGTAGGCAAGTTGAAGTCTAATGTATCCATTGTACCACAGGCTGTACCATTTGATCAGGTTTCAAACAACATCAAGCCTGTATTCAAAAACTGATTCGGTTTAGTCAATACTTTTTAAGCTACGGTTTCATCCAGCTTACTGAAAAATTAGAAACATGTTACAAAAATTTATAGAGAGACCCGTGCTGTCTACGGTGGTATCCATTATCATCGTGATTTTGGGTGGCTTGGGGATGTACTTGCTTCCGGTAACGGAGTATCCAGACATTGCCCCTCCAACCGTTCAGGTGACAGCCAGTTATCCAGGTGCCAACTCACAGACGATTCTTGAAAGTGTGGTGGTTCCTATTGAAGAGCAAATCAACGGTGTGGAAGGTATGACTTACATGACTTCCACTGCCAGTAACGATGGTAGTGCTACCATTCAGGTATATTTTGAAGGTGGTATAGACCCTGATATTGCAGCGGTAAACGTACAGAACCGAGTATCAAGAGCTAACGCTTTGCTGCCTAAGGAAGTAGTGCAGACAGGTGTAATCACCCAGAAGCAGCAAACCAGTGCCCTGATGTTCTTGGCTTTCTATTCTGAGAACAAGGACTACGGTGAGAAATTCATCCAAAACTACCTGAACATCAACGTAGTTCCAGAACTACAAAGGATCTATGGTGTAGGTGAGGTACGTCTGTTTGGCGCTAAGAACTATACGATGCGTCTTTGGGTAAAACCAGAGAAACTTGCCAACTACAACCTGACACCTGCTGATGTAAGTGCAGCCTTGAGCGACCAAAGTTTGGAAGCAGCTCCCGGTGCATTGGGTCAGAATGCTGGTCATGCATTTGAATACACCTTACGTTACAAAGGTAGACTTAAGACAGAAGAAGAGTACAGAGACATTATTATCAAGACATTTGACAATGGTCAATACCTTCGTTTGGGTGATGTAGCTGATGTAGAGCTAGAAGCACTTTCATACAGTACAACAACCATTGCGGATGGTTATCCAGGTATTAACCTTGGTATCTTCCAGACACCAGGTTCCAATGCCAAGGAAATTATTGAGACTATTGAGGCTAAGCTGAAAGAAACAGAGTCTACGTTACCTGACGGCATCAAATACAAGATCAACGTAAATGCCAATGACTTCTTGAACGCATCCATCAGTAAGGTAATCAGCACCCTGATTGAGGCATTTATCCTCGTATTTATCGTGGTGTTTATCTTCCTTCAGGATTTCCGTTCGACATTGATTCCAGCTATTGCGGTTCCAGTGGCGATTATCGGTACATTCTTCTTCCTGTATGTATTCGGGTTCTCGATCAACCTGTTGACACTGTTTGCCTTGGTACTAGCCATTGGTATTGTAGTGGATGACGCCATCGTAGTAGTGGAAGCTGTCCATGCCAAATTGGATGAGGGCTATGATAATGCCAAGTCTGCAACATTGACAGCCATGAGCGAGATCAGTGGTGCCATCATTTCCATCACATTGGTAATGTCTGCGGTATTTATTCCAGTGACATTTATGCAAGGTCCTACTGGTGTGTTCTATACACAGTTTGGTATCACCCTGATTATCGCAATCCTGATTTCTGCGGTAAACGCCCTTACACTTAGCCCTGCGCTTTGTGCCCTGTTGCTGAAAACGCATGATAAGGATCACGCCCCTAAAGGTGGGTTACAACGCTTCTATACAGCATTCAATACTGCATTTGAAGTAACGACTAACAAGTATAAAAATGCGTTGAGTTTTCTGAGCAAGAAGAAGTGGATTACAATTGCGATTCTGGTAGCATCTGTAGCGGTAACTTTCTGGGCAAGTGAAACAACTCCTGCAGGCTTTATCCCTGATGAAGACAGAGGTTATATCTTTGCCAATATCGAGACACCTGCTGGTTCATCTTTGGACCGTACTCAGAAGACAATCAACCAACTGGACCAAGAGCTGGCGAAAATGAGCGACGTAATCGAAAGCCGTTCGTTTGTAACAGGTTACAGTATCCTTTCAGGGGCTGGTAGCTCTTACAGTTTGGGTATCATCAAGCTGAAAAACTGGGAAGAAAGAAAAGCACCAGGTACTGACGTAAAAAGTGTCATCGGTAGACTATTTGGTCTTTCAGTCAAATTCCCTGATGCCAAGTTGATTTTCTTCTCGCCACCAAGTATTCGTGGTTATGGTAATGCCAGTGGTTTTGAGTTCAAGGTACAGGACCGTACAGGCGGTAGCTTTACAGACCTTGACAAGAATACCAAAACACTGCTTGGTGCACTGATGCAGCGTCCTGAGATCATGTATGCTTCTTCTTCATTCAATACCAACTTCCCGCAGTATATGATCGATGTCAATACAGCGAAAGTAAAAGAAGCTGGACTTGCAGTAAGGGATATCTTGACAACCATGCAAATGTACTTGGGTGGTGCTTATGTCAATGACTTCAGCCGCTTTGGTAAGCAGTACCGTGTATACATTCAGGCTCCACCTGAAGACCGTATCAGCAAGGATGACCTAAACAATATCTTTGTGCGCACACCAAAAGGTGAAATGGCGCCAATTACATCATTCGTTTCACTGAATAAGGTATATGGACCTCAATCAGTAAACCGTTTCAACCTGTACAACTCAGCTTCAGTAAACGGACAGGTGAACCCAGGCTTCAGTACTAGCCAAGCGATTGAGATCATTGAGCAAACAGCTAAGGAAGTACTTCCTAAAGGGTATGACATTGACTACTCAGGTCTGACTCGTGAAGAGGTTAACTCAACAGGTGAAGCACCTCTAATCTTTGGTTTGAGTATCCTGTTCGTATTCTTCCTGCTGGCGGCACAATACGAAAGCTACCTACTGCCATTGTCAGTACTGCTGTCACTTCCGGTAGGTATTGCAGGTGCATTCCTGTCTACCAAGTTCCTGGGACTGGAAAACAACATCTACTTCCAGATTTCACTGATCATGCTGGTTGGTCTATTGGCCAAGAACGCCATCCTGATTGTAGAGTTTGCCCTACAGCGTCGAAAAGCGGGGCTTTCACTAGTAGACTCAGCACTGGAAGCAGCCACTTCACGTCTGCGTCCAATCCTGATGACATCCTTTGCCTTTATCCTAGGTCTGATGCCTTTGGCAATGGCCACAGGTGTAGGTGCTGTTGGTAACCGTTCGATCGGTACTGGTGCAGCAGGTGGTATGTTGATCGGTACGCTACTGGGTGTGTTTGTTATCCCTGTACTGTTTATCATGTTCCAGTGGCTACAGGAAAAAATCAGTGGAAACAAGGAAGAAGCAGTTAACCCTTCTTCAGAAAAACAACTGGCAGAATATTAAGCATGAAACTGATGAACTATAAAATATTACGAGTACTCGCTACTGTCTCAGTAGCCTTGTTGGCCCAATCATGTTTTGTGGCCAAGAAGTATGAGGGCTCACAACTCGATACTAGTAAGCTATACCGTGTTGAGGATATCCAATTAAATGATTCAACATCCATTGCCAATATTCAATGGGGTGAATTCTTTACGGATCCTTACCTGCTTACACTGTTGGATTCTGGTTTGCAAAACAATCAGAATATCCAGATTGCAATTGAAAACATCAATGTAGCTCAGTCTTACTACAAGCAAGGTAAGGCTGCATTGCTGCCATCTGTTTCTTTGGGACCTAGTGCTACCTATACCACTAACTCAGAGCATTCACAGATTGGTGAGATTACAGGTATGTCTAACACAACGGTACTTGAACTGTACCAGTTGTCAGCAAACCTTTCTTGGGAGATTGATATTTGGGGTAAGCTAAGCAGCCAAAAACGTGCTGCTTATGCCTCATACCTTCAGACTGAAGCGGCACAGCGTGCTGTCCAAACACAACTGGTTGCTTCCATCGCATCTTCTTATTACCAACTGCTGGCTTTGGATGCCCAAATCAAGGTGACGGAAGAAACTGTCAGCAACAGGGAAAAGAGTATCAAGACAATTAACTCCCTGAAAGCATCCGGAAATGTAACAGAAGTATCTGTTAAGCAGAATGAAGCACAACTGTACACTTCCCAAGCCATTCTTGTTGACCTGAAACGTCAAAGAAGGGTACTTGAGAACACATTGTGTCTGCTGATTGGTGAAGCTCCTCATGCGATTGAAAGAGGTGTATTGGCTGACCAGCAAATTGAAACAAACTTGAGTATCGGTGTACCGTCTCAACTGTTGCAAAACAGACCTGACGTTACTGCTGCTGAATATGGCTTGGTCAATGCATTTGAGCTAACCAATGTAGCACGCAGCAGCTTCTACCCTTCGCTTACTATTACAGCTACGGGTGGTTACCAAAGTCTTGGTATTGACAACCTGTTCAACCCAGGTTCTATCTTCACGAACCTAGTGGCAGGTCTGACACAACCGATCTTTAACAAGAGGTTGAATAAAACCAGACTGGAAGTAGCAAAAGCACAGCAAAAACAGGCTCTACTACGTTTCGAACAGTCACTACTGACTGCCGGAAATGAAGTATCCAATGCATTATACAGCTATGAAACTTCCACTGAAAAGTTAGTCATCAAAGAAAAAGAGTTGGATGCACTTCGTAAAGCAGCCAAATACTCTGAAGTCCTTTTGGAAAACGGTGCTACTACATATTTGGAAGTACTTGTTGCCCGTGATCAGGCACTGAGTTCAGAATTGAATACGATTGACAGCAAATACCAACAGCTCAATTCCATCATTACGCTTTACAAAGCACTGGGTGGAGGAGCTTCCTTAACCAATAATAACTAGCAAATATCCTCCCCCCGCCTAGCCATTGGCGGGGACTTATATTGTTCGTTAATTACCCTTGAATCTAAAAAGCGACCCGGAATTTTCCAGGCCGCTTTTTTCATCTAACTAGTTTGGGGAACAGAAGTCATGATGCTTATTGAACCGCAGGTATAATCACCTGATCAATCACATGAATCACTCCATTACTTGTCATGATATCAGCCGCCACTACAGTAGCGCCATCTATCATAACTGTACTGCCATCAATTGACACAGTAACTTCAGAACCTTCTAAGGTCTGGATCATTTGTCCATCAGAAAGAGACGTTGACAGCGCTTCAGCGCCTACGACATGATATTTCAACACACCCATCAATTGCTCATCAGTCAAATCATCCAAACTGTTGATACCATTATCGACATCCAGCAAGGCTTGAAAGGCTGCATTCGTAGGGGCAAACACCGTATACTTCGTTTCTCCGTCCACGCCAAACATACCTGCCAGCTCTACACGTTTCAGCGCATCTACCAAGATAGAGAAGTCTGAATTGCCTAATGCCACATCCAGAATTGTATTGGGCAACAACACATCACCTACAATATGGATAGTACCATTGGTTGTTGCTACATCAGGAGTGGTTACCATGGCTCCACCTACATATACATTCCCATCCATGATTTTCACTTCAAGCTTGGCTCCTGACAGTGTTTCAACCATCTGCCCATCAGTCAAATCTGACGACATCACATTGCCTGCTACTACATGAAACTTCAGTACTCTATCCAACTGGTCTGCCGAAAGGTCTGTCAAAGCATTGATGCCATTATCGACATCCAGCAAGGCTTGAAAGGCTGCATTTGCTGGAGCAAACACCGTATACTTCGTTTCTCCGTCCACGCCAAACATACCTGCCAGCTCTACACGTTTCAGCGCATCTACCAATACAGAAAAGGCTGCGCTTCCCAAAGCCACATCCAGAATTGTATTGGGCAACAACACATCACCTACAATATGGATAGTACCATTGGTTGTTGCTACATCAGGAGTGGTTACCATGGCTCCACCTACATATACATTCCCATCCATGATTTTCACTTCAAGCTTGGCTCCTGACAGTGTTTCAACCATCTGCCCATCAGTCAAATCTGACGACATCACATTGCCTGCTACTACATGAAACTTCAGTACTCTATCCAACTGGTCTGCTGAAAGGTCTGTCAAAGCATTGATGCCATTATCGGCATCCAACAGGGCTTGAAAGGCTGCGTTGTCTGGGGCAAATACTGTAAAAGAAGCTGACTCATCAGCAAACACTTCTGCAAGGTTGGCTGTAGTAAGCGCAGAAAGTAGTGTACTGAAGTTTTCGTTTTCAGTAACCAGCTCTGCAATAGTTGGCATTGGCTCTTCAGGCAACAATACTGAGTTCACAACGTGAATAATGCCGTTGCTAGCCTCTACATCAGCTTCGGCTACTACACCTCCACCTACAATTACATTACCTCCTTCAATGGAAACCAGTAACTTTGTACCTGCCAAGGTGGTCAATTCCTGTCCGTCTGAAAGGTCTGATGCCATCACACTCCCTTGTACCACATGGTGGGTCAGTACAGTTGTCAGTTCTTCATCTGAAATATCATCCAAACTGTTGATACCATTATCAGCATCCAATAATGCCTGAAAGGCAGCATCTGTTGGAGCAAATACAGTGTAGTCTGCATTTTCATCTTGAAAAGTGGCTGTCAGTGATACTCTTTCCAATGCTGCTAACAGCGTACTAAAACTACTGCTCCCTGCCACAATCTCAGCAATGTTCTTGGTTTCTCCCTCCTCAGGGGACATACCATCACTGCTATCATCGTCACAAGATGTAAATGATACTCCCATCAGGAATATCGCCATCAGCAGCAAAATGTTTACTTTTTTCATGGTGCTTATATTTATGTGAAATAGATATTTGTATGTACAGCACCTTGAATTTTGTGTAATAAGAAGAGGTTTATTTAAAATTTGTGAAAAGGGAAAAAGCTTTACCCATAACATTAGAGAAGGTAAATAATGTTACAACTTAGAGTGTTTTTTTATACGCTTTTAAATCAAACCTCACTTTAAATAATCCAATCAGAAATAAAGTTTCACTTTTATATGATTGGGTAATACATAGAAAAGCCATCGTTAAACAGGTTGTTAGTCAAAATTTATCTCAACATAAAAAAGCAGGCATTAATCAATAAGAGATCAATGCCTGCTAAACGACTGTGATTGGTATTTAGACTAGAAGTCCACCAAAACGGATGCTGTAAATGACCTACCTAACAGCGGTCTGGCAAAAAATGTATTACCAAAGTCTGATAAAATGGTACCAGATCTTGGGTTACCTTCTGTCAACCCTGCTGAATTGGTTAAGTTGGTTCCGTAAACACCAAGTGTTACGTCTCCAAAATCATAAGCAATAGAAGCATTCATCTGTCCATAGCCTGGCAGCTCAAATGAATTGGCGACATCACTATAACGCTTACTGTAGTACTGTCCCGTTACACTGACAGTCAACGCTTCTATAAAAGTATAAGCAATCCGTCCTGTTCCATAAAACTGAGGAATCCTTCTGATCTGGTTTCCATCAAAGTCTAACAACTGTTCTTCACCATCCACAACTACAGTCTGCTCAAAATCTTTGTACTGCAAGTCCTGCAATGTTGCGGTGACATTAACATTTACCCCACCAAACTTACCGATGAACTCTGTCTCAAGACCATAACCAATACTTTTGGCATACTCTGTCAGCCCTTCAAACTCTCCTGTATCTGGGTTAAATACCTGATCCTGGAATGGTACATCATTGAATTGGCTAAAGAAGAGCGTTGCAAAGAGACCAAAGTTCTTGCTTGAGAGTTTGGTACCCAATTCATACTGAAAGATATCTTCCACTATTACATTGTCAGACAAACCTCCATCAGCACTTGGGTCTACATTGAAATTGAAATTCAAGTCATCAGGAGCCCTAAAACCTTGACTGGCTCTGGCAAATACCGCAAAGCGATCTGTGAAAGTATAGTTCACCCCAATTGACCATGCCCAATTGTCATAATCAAATTCGACAGGGAGATATTCATTGCTTCCATAAAGGACATCATCATCTGCCGGAGAATTAGGATCACCAAAGCTGGTTTCTTCATCATAGTTATAAGAACGATTAGTCTCTACCGTACCTGTCATGTCCCCTCTTTCGTACCTCACTCCCAAATCAAGGTTCAGGCTTCCTAACTTGATGATATCATTCAAGTAAAAGGCATTTACTTTGGTCAAGAAATCATAGTTCTGGTAGTTTGAGCCAATCCTTGTAAAGCCATTGATAGTAAGGGATGTTCCAGCGTTACCATCTACCAGATTAAGCATCCGTGGTTGGTCTGAGACATCTGTCAGGATATTGTGCCACCACCATTTACCTGCTACTCGGCTATGGGAAGTATAGTACCCTGCGGTCAGTTCATTGTTGCCAATAGTTTTGGTGATCAATAGGTTATTTGAATAATCATCCAAGTTAAGGTCTACAGCCCACCAACCTAACTCTGTCACCAGACCATTGCCATTCAGGTTTTCCAAATCAGCCGATGAAATAACCGCCTGTGAGCCTCTGGCATAACTATATTGTGGCGCAGAAATTCCTTTAGAATCAGCAAACTCCTGTGCGGTAAGGATATCTCCGGCAAACGGGAAAATACCATTAAAGCCTGAAGTGATATTACTGGCTTTGAAGTAACCTTTAATTACCCACTCACGACCAAGGTCATACTGAAACTCGCCTCCTGCTGTAAATACATTAGGACTCATCCCATCTGCCAAATCTTCCACGACCTCAGTACCTGTTGGTGTCACATTGCGAATAATCCGCATATCATTACCTGTCAAGGTCCCAAAGTTGATATCAAAGCCCGGTAACTCTTCAGGGTCATTGGGGTTCTGCATTGGAATAGGCAAGTAAGCAATTGCCCTATCCTTCAGGTATTTTACCCTTGCCACCACATATCCACGATCCATCTCGTAACGGAGGTTGGCTTTTATTTGTCCACCTCGGTTGGCTGTAAAGTCTGGCTCCCTTATACCATCATCTTCTCTGTAAAAACCTCCAATATGATAGAATACTTTATCCGACAAGGGTCCTCCAAACTCCAATTCCGTCTTGGACATTCCAAAATCACTGATCGTTTGTTTGAAAGAGCCTTCAAAATCCAAACCTCCCATCTTATCAATAAAGTTGATAATACCACCCGGGGCATTGCTGGCGAAAATAGCACTGGAACCACCCCGAACGTTTTCAACTCTATCAATATTTTGGTCTACTCTGGCAAATACGTCCACATTACCAAAAGCTAATTCCGGTGATTCGAAAACAGGCATCCCATTTTCCTGCATCACGACATAGCGGTAGCTACCATCAGCAGGGATCCCCCTTGCCCAAAGGTTACCATTGGCTTCGCCTCCAGAACTCTCTACATAAAAACCCGGTACCACTTTCAATAAATCCGGTAAGTTACGGGGTGCATAGTCCTCTATTTGCTTTAGCCCCACAGACGTAATTGCCACACTGGACTCCAGCTTTGACTGAGGGTTTACCGCACCGGTTACCACTACATTATCCAGCTCCATCAAGTCTCCCTCAAGATTGAAGTTGGCTTCAACAGTACCTCCTGCAGGTACTGTGACATCCTTTTCTGAGCGAACATACCCGACACTGGATGCCTGAATTGTTTGAGACCCTGAAGGGGCATTTTCAATAGTATAGTGTCCATCAACATCTGTTGTTGCGCCTGTTGCCGTACCTTTTACGACCACACTGGCGCCTGGAAGTGGGGTACCTGTATCATCCACGACTGTACCCATTACCTTACCTGTATCTTGGGCATAGATGCTCCAAGGTACAGCTAACAGCATTAAAGATAGTAGTGTAGCTATTATAGATTTCATAGCGTTGATTGTTGGTTGTTTGACATCGTTTTTCACCTGATTGACAGCTAATAATAATCCTAATGATCAATTTCCTACCTAAATCAATCAACCGTTAAAATAACACTTATCAATTTGACATTCAGTACTTTAACAACGTAAACGTTACCGTAAACGATTACAACCAACTTTCGATTGGACAGAAAAGTGATAAAAAATGGTGAAATGAATGTTATACCAAGAAAAGAGGTTAACAAAACTCAAGGTGAATATGAAAAAACACACTACTATCTTAGACTTGGCCCATCAATTGGGCGTCAGTACCGCTACCATTACCAGAGCCTTAAAAGGACACCCAGATGTAAGTGAATCCACCCGAAAAAAAGTATTATCTCTCGCAAAAAAACTCCATTACCACCCCAATGCAGTTGCGGCAGGATTACGTCAGCAATCCAGTAAACTCATCGGTGTCATTGTTCCTGACCTTACTGCTTTGCCCTATACCAAGATGGTCAGTAGCATACTATATCAGGCTAACCTTGCTGAATTACAAGTAATCGTTTGCGAGTCGAAAGGGGCTACTACATTAGAGGCACACCATACCTCAACATTAATAAACAGAAGGGTGGATGGTCTTTTGGTGGCGATAGCAAAAGAAGACGGAAACTGTACTCATTTCTACGAGGCTGAAGCCGCCGGTATTCCGATTGTTTTCTTTAACAGGGCATCTACAACCTTTGTCAAGGCGCACACTGTCGTTCCTGACCACTTCACTATTGCCTATGAAAGCACTAAAAAACTGATTTCGGATGGATACACGCAGATTCTGTTTTTGGAGAAAAACGCAAAACCTGATTTTTTGAAAGGTTACCTTCAGGCATTTAGAGATTGTGATGTTCCTGTCAAAAAAGAATGGGTCACCTCTTTTGAACTTGCAAACGCTCAAACTGGCGCCCAATATACCCATTACTTATTCAAAGAAGAGATCCCATTTGAAGCCATTATTACCAACAACACTTCTTTGGCAAATGGGATACAGCATGTTCTACAACAGTTAGCGGCTCAACACATCAAAGTAATTAGCTTGGTTGACAATCCTCATCAGGATTCAGAGCCATTGAACCCAATTTATGTATCACCTCACAGTATCGGAGAAAAAGCATTTGAGCTGCTGTTAAATGATTTACAGCATTCAAACAATGTTCCCAGCCAGTATCATCATGTGAAGATGCCTCCACAGTTTTTACATGAAGAGCATTTTCAGCAAAATAATTTCACCATTTCAACGTGGCATTCACAACCTTCCATGCGTAAACATGAATAGTTTCTAGTATATTGGACAGATTATTTTGAACTTTACAAACACGACTCTCAATCTTTGAGGTTTTGTCAACTAACAGTCAAAGCACTTACTAATGAATACACTTGGACAAATATTCAAAATAACCACTTTTGGAGAATCACACGGCAAGGCAATCGGCGTAACAATTGACGGCTGTCCTGCTGGCTTGGAGCTGAGCGAAACAGACATCCAGAATGAGCTTGACCGCCGAAGACCGGGACAGTCAAAGATTACGACACAGCGTAAAGAAGCTGACAAGGTTGAAATCTTTTCTGGGGTCTTTGAAGGCATGACAACAGGCACACCGATCAGCATGGTCATCTTTAATGAAGACCAACGCAGCAAGGACTATTCGCACATCAAGGACCAATTCCGTCCGTCTCACGCTGACTATACCTATCATGTGAAATATGGAGTACGTGATTACCGTGGAGGAGGAAGAAGTTCTGCTCGTGAAACAGCTGCAAGAGTAGCCGCTGGTGCAGTGGCCAAACAATTGCTAGCCAAAGCAGGTATCTCATTTCAGGCTTATGTTTCAGAAGTTGGCAACATCAAAGTAGATGACGATTACTCCAAGCTTGACTTCTCACAAATAGAACAGAATATTGTCCGTTGCCCTGATGCCCAGAAGGCTGACCAGATGGTAGAGCTGATTGACAATATCCGTAAGAACAGAGATACGATTGGTGGTATTGTAAGCTGTGTGATCAAGGGAGTTCCTGCCGGACTGGGAGAGCCGATTTTTGATCGTTTACATGCAGAACTTGGCAAGGCTATGTTAAGTATCAACGCTGTAAAAGGCTTTGAGTACGGAAGTGGTTTTGAGGGTACCAAGATGAAAGGTTCTGAACACAACGATGCTTTCTATCAAGACCTAGCTGGGAATATCCGTACGGCTACTAATCACTCAGGCGGTATTCAGGGTGGTATTTCAAATGGAGAGGATATCTACTTCAAAGTAGCCTTTAAGCCAGTTGCCACAATCATGATTGACCAAGAAAGTGTGGATGCTGATGGGAATACAGCGATTGTCACGGGTAAAGGACGTCACGATCCTTGTGTAGTTCCAAGAGCTGTACCTATCGTAGAGGCAATGGCTGCCTTGGTAATTGCTGACCATTGGTTAAGAAGCAAGGTGAACAGATTGGATCAGTTGATTTGATTTTAGGTTTCCTTTAAGATAACGCTGCCGAAGCACTTTGCTTCGGCTTTTTTATGCGCTACACTTTTTCTACTTCCGCAAAAGGCAGTACAATTTATCTGGAAAAGTACAATTTCACTTCTCCACCCCACCTTTGGTGAATAAAAAGCATTGATGGCCTACATCCGCACTCCCCTAACCGAACACGCTGAACCCCTCCTAATCCTGAAAAAGGTAATTGCGGCTTTTTTCTTACAATGAGCTTATCCTATTCACCTCCCATCGCACGTGCTTTCTATTATCTTAATAGGATCGCATTTCATTTACATTAGACATTTATAAACATGAGAGAAATTCTGAAAGACGACGTCAACAAGCTGAAAACCTACGAGCAGCTTGTACTCAAGAAAAACAAGCTGGCTGCAGACTCCTTCTTTCTCGGTTTACGGATTGAGAAAATATTGGAGAAAAGGGAAAAGAAAGCAGACCTTATTCGCTTGCTAAGCTATGAGGTAAAAACCGCTGATGCACAACTCAAAGACCCTGCACTTGCCAAGTATGAGCTTGAGATCTCTGTCAAGAAATACCGCCACTTAAACGAGATAAAGTCTGCGGAAAAGTTTCTTAAAAAGCATACGAACAACTTCATTCTTGAGCTTAGGCTAAAGAAGGCTAGTATGGAAGCGATGCTGGCACATGTGGAAGAAACCTGCCAAATCCTGAAAGAACTGATAGACGAAGAGAAAGCAGCTGCCCAACAACCGACCTTGGAAGCAAAGCCGCAAACAAAAATGGACAGTACTGTGGATACGAACACGAACCTGAGCGAACTCACTCCGTATCCATCCATCAACACTGTCCATTCAGACCGAATAGCCTCTCTGCCAACAATACTACGGCAAAACGCCGCCAGTTAAAGCTATTCTGCTATAAAACCTTACACCTTATAGACACCAGAACCCTTACTTCTGGAGGCAGGTAAGTTATGTCCAATTGACAACAGTCAAAGTGTGATCTCATCCAGAAGTCCTGCCACTTTCCCTGTAAGCTGCTGGTTGCTGTATTGTTCGGCAATGCCTTTTGTGGCGGGTACTTTACCATCCATCCGGTACTTGTCCTGCATTTCTGTCAATACCTGCTTCAACGCGTCTTTCTCTCCATACTCGAAGGCATAGCCAGCTTCTGCATCCCTGACCATGCGAACAGCATCTCCCGTGGTATCTCCAATGCAAATGATCGGGCGCTTCACCGCAAGGTATTCAAACAGCTTGGCAGGAATTCTGCCTCCCGCATTTTCTGCTTGATTGAGCAACAACAATAATAATTGACTGCTTGCACAGATTTGCAATGCTTCCTCTCTTGGAACATAGCCCATCATACCTACCAAATGGCCAATGCCTAATGACTCAATATGTTGTTTGATAGCGGCATCTACCTCACCAATCAACTTCAATCGAAATACTTTGTCCCAGTCTTCACGTTCTTCTGACAGCTCCTTAATCACTTCTAGCAATGCTGAAGGGTGACGGTCATCGCCCATCAGTCCCATATGAACGAGTGTAAGCTGCTGATCACTTTCTTGTTTCAGGTCCTTGTAGTCTGCTTCATCATAACCTAGCGCTACCGTTGAGACCTCCTTCGCCCCTATTTCTTTCAAGTCCTTATTCCATTGGTCGCTGACAATCGTAATACGGTCAGCCCATTTGAATACGTCCTGCTCCATACGATGGTGCTTTGCCCTTCCCCAAGGAGCCAACCTCAACTTCTGGAAGTAATCAACCTGTGTCCAAGGGTCCTGAAAGTCTGAGAGCCAAGGCAGACCTGTAAGCTTCTTCAATTCACAGGCAATGGCATTGTTGGTATGAGGAGGTCCACTTGACCAGATGGCGTCTACAGGATTTTCTTTCAGATAAGTCGTTAGATACTTCACCGACGGTTTAATCCAGAATGCCCGTGCATCCGGAATAAAAAAGTTGCTGCGCACCCATACAGAGAACTTGTGCAACAGGCTTTCCTTATCATCATTCGCCACCAACGCATTGATCACGTTCTCATCCTTTTTCTTCCCCATCAATGTGCGGTAATACTTGTAGGGCTCGAAAATAGGCTGCTTGATTACAGTGATACCTTCAGGAATATCTTTCAGGTTAGAGTTGTCAATCCCTGCCCAGTCAGGATTTTCCGCTGTATAGATCACAGGCTCCCAACCGTACTCCCTCAAGTATTTGGCTATTTTCAGACATCTCAACACTGCCACACCTGCATTGGGAGGCCAGTAATAGGAAATCATCAGGACTTTTTTCATCGGAAAAAATTTAAAAAAGGCGAGGCATTCACCTTAACATGATTACCTCGCCTTCAATATATCTGCTATGTTTTCTTAAACTCTTTTGCCCATGCTGTCATGGATCTGAACCAGAATATCCTCCAGTCCATACTTATATTCCCAAGTAGGGTAATGTGCCTTGAACTTGGACACGTCACTGATCCACCAGATATGGTCACCGATACGGTTTGTTTCCGAGTAAGAGTAGTTCATCTTCTTGCCCGTGATTTTCTCACACACCTCGATAGCTTCTGCCATTGAGCAGTTTGAATGACGGCTACCACCCGCATTGTAAGCTTCGCCCTGTCTTGGGTTTTGGTAGAAGTGCCAGAACATATTCACCAAATCCCAGCTATGGATATTGTCCCTTACCTGCTTGCCTTTATAACCGAATACAGTATAGTGATCACCCGTAATCGCACATTTCATCAGGTAAGAAAGGAAACCGTGTAGCTGTGTACCTGAGTGCTTAGGCCCTGTCAAACAACCGCCACGGAATACACCCACATTCATTCCGAAGTACTTACCATACTCCTGCGCGACGATATCAGCAGCTACCTTTGAAGCACCAAACAGGGAGTGTTTTGTATCATCAAGGCTCATGGTCTCATCAATTCCATGTTGGAAGAACGCGTGATCTTCCGCCACTTCCCAACGTTTCTCCAACTCTACCAACGGTAACTTGTTTGGGTTGTCGCCATATACCTTGTTGGTTGAAGTGAAGATGAAAACAGCTTTTTCACTGTAAAGACGGGTAAGCTCTAACAGGTTCAAGGTACCATTCGCATTGATGGTAAAATCTGTCAGGGGTTCCTTCGCTGCCCAGTCATGGCTTGGCTGTGCAGCTGTATGCACTACCATCTTGATATCGGTGCTGTACGTCTTGAAGATTTCCTCCATTGCCGAATAGTCACGGATATCTACATTGTAATGCTTATAGTTTGGGATTTCCTGCTCCAAACGTGTCATATTCCACGCAACGGATGCATCTGCTCCAAACAGAACCTGACGGGTATTGTTGTCAATACCAATCACCTGATCAAATTTATCAGCAAAGAATTCTACTGCCTCACTGCCGATCAGTCCGGCAGAGCCTGTGATTATTACTACGCTCATCAGTTTGTTTATTTTGAAAGGGAACTGCTATACAATTCTCCAATGGTTTCAATCTCTTATCGAAAAAACGTTATTAGCAAAAGTAATATAAACCTTTTTTATACCTATAATTCTCAACAACTTCCCTCACTAAATCCCCGCTCACACCCCTAAAAACAGCCATTCAGGTTTCTGTCCCCATTCCTATTCCACTTCAATGTGTAATACTAAACACATACACCATGTGTATATAATTTGTATATTGTCCACACGGCGTCCACACGACATCCACGCAAGTAACCCAACAAAAGTATAAACTAAGCAATAACAATGGCAGAAGTAAAAGTAACTGAACGTAAACAAAGAGACGGTCGGATTGTACTATACCTCTACTACCGACACAACAGCAAAAGATTTCGCAAGTCCACAGGAATCAAGCTGTTCGAGAAGCCAAGAGGTGAAAAAGAAAGGCTCCACAACCGCAAGGCATGGCTTACAGCCGAGAAGTTGGCACTCGAACTGCAAGTATCCTTAAAGGAAGGTACAGGTTCACAAACAGCCTCCAGGATCACCCTTCACCATGCAGTAGACCATTTTACCGCAACCAAGACCAAGGAGAACACCCGCATCATGTATCAGCAGATGAACAAGCGGGTCAAAGGCTTCTTCAGCAGCCATCTCAAGCTATCAGAGCTCACCAAAAGCCATTGTCGAGACTTTTACGATTACCTCTGTCAGGACAGTGGCAAGGTCAGTACTGCTAACCTACGCTTTATCAACTTCAAGGCAGTGCTCAACTACTTCGTCAAAAAGGAAATACTATTAAAAAACCCAGCCCAATATATAGAGAAAAGGAAGAGCGATAGCAGTCAGCGGGTCTACCTCAACGAATCAGAACTGGAGCTGCTTAAGAGAACAGGCTGCAATGACAAGGAACTCAAACGATACTTCCTGTTCGCCTGCTATACCGGATTAAGGTACTCAGACCTGAAAGCACTTACCTATGACCAGATCAGGGACAACACAGTCTACATCTCCAAGCAGGTCAAGACCTCAGACAGCGTAACTATACCGCTTTCAGCATTTGCAAAATCCCTGCTGGACAGAAAAGGCAGAGGATATGTATTCAGAATTCCATCCAACTCTTTGGTAACATATCGGTTGGCAGACTGGACACGAAGGGCAGGAATCGACAAGAGAGTAACCATCCATACTGCCCGACATACATTTGCCACCCTATTGCTGACAAAAGGTGTTGACATCTATACCGTCAAGGACTTGCTCGGACACAAAAGCCTTAACAGCACCATGGTCTATGCCAAGATCATCAACCTTAAACGCCAAAAGGCAATAGAACTTCTTGATAGTCAGTAACCTTCAAGAAGTCCTACTAGGAAATACCCCACAAAATGTAACTATTTAAAGATTTTATAATTTTATTGCGAGTATTAACCTTATTACTTTTTCAACAAATTGACCTATTAACCTCAATGGATATTAATGAGAATAAAGAAACACTCAAACTGTTTCCTGTCGCTGTAACTGGAGCACTCGAACACCTATCAACCTGCAACTGCACCTCCAGAGAAAATTACCTAACAGTCACATGTCTAATGTTCTGTCATCAGGTATTCTGTCAAAAAGTTTACTGCAAAGGGCTTGAATGCAACAAGTCTACCAAGTCATTTATTACGGATGCCTTACGGGAAACCATTAACTCCCCCTACTTCCAAGGAGCGAATGACCATCTCAAAATCGCCATACGGCAATCGCTTGCCATCTTTACAGACAACCTCAATCAAATTGTAGATAACCATGAATCAGCAATCGGACTTATGCAAAAACTGCCCTTATCTCTTTGATAAGTGATACCCTTTGAATAGTCTCCATATCAAGGTCAATCACTTCTTCACCTTCCAGTGCTTTGACCTTGATACTGTTGCTGACCGCAATATTGTTCTCCAGCAACCTGCAAATAATGGCTTCTGCCACACCCTCAATCTCAATTCGAAAACTTCCCTTGAAACAGGTACGAAGCGTTCCCTTCTCAATATCCTTCAGATGGAGGTCAGCATTCACAAAAGCCTGATCCTTGAATGAGATTCTCCCCAGCGTCGTAAACCAGCTACCTGACTCATCCACATGCTCCCGCTTTTCCACATGCCCACTGTCACCTCGCAGGCGCATCCTGTCAGCATTGGCTAGCAGGTCCTCTACTTGTACATCCAATGCATCCGCAAACCGCTCCAGTGTACTGAGTTTCATATCCCCCGAAAGCATCGCATAAAGTGTCACCCTCGCTATCCCCATTTTCTTGGCTAACTGTGTCTTTGTCAGGTCTTTTTCTTTCAGCAATGCATCAATGTTATCAGTAATCGTAAACATAAAATTTGTTGTCAGTCGTAGAAAAAAAAGGGCAGAATCAAAACCGATACACTTGTATTAATATGCCTACATTATTACATTTAGTGTAAGTATTTGATAATACAGTTATATGTATCATGTATAACAATACGAATATAGAAATTATGGACAAAACTAACCCAACTCCAGACCTAAACCGACTGGCAGAAATCATTGCCACAAAGCTCAAGGAGCAATTGCAGACCGAAGTCCGCAAGTACCAGCTCAACTCCAAGCCTTTCCTTTCCATCGATGACGTCGCAGAAATGCTCGAAGTCTCCCGTGACCGTGTGTATGCTTACATCCGCAACCGGCAGCTGCCCCACTACAAGAACGGCAATACCCGACGCATCTTTTTCTCACCCAAAGACGTCCGTGACTTCGTGCTGCGCAACCGCATCGAGGCAGACGACATTGCCCTGAGTGAAGCCGAACTGCAAATCCTCTCAGGCAAATACTGATGCCATGCGATTCTACCTCCATGAAACCATACTCGGCAAGGACTTCAGGATTCGTGTCACCATGCCCGAGTCCTGGCAGTTTCCCGCCAAGGCAGACACTTTGGCGCAGCTGGCAACGCAGGTTTTGGTAGAAGTCAAGCACCTCGGCGAACCCGACAGTGCCTACCATGACATCACCTGTTTCTGCCACACCCTTGGCATCACCCAAAACATCACCCGAAGGCTGTTCGGCACCCATTACTGTAACTGAATAAACAACCTGTATCCATGTCCATCGTAAGACTTCCCAACCGTACCCACGGCTTCACCACCGTAGACAACTCATTTGCCACAGACCGACGCCTGTCCTACAAGGCAAAGGGCATTATGATCTACATCATGACCAAGCCCGACCACTGGCGCATCAACCTCAAGGACCTTGAAAAGCAATCCCCAGACGGCACCACCGCCATCCGCTCCGGACTCAAGGAATTGCAGCAGTTTGGTTATGCCGAGATGCGTACCCTCCGCACCCGAAGCGGTAGGATCACCGGAAAGGAGTGGATCATCCACGAGAAACCACAGCGGGAGAAGATTGAACCAACTGTCAGCAAAACCGATACTCAGCTCAGCCGACATTCAGAAAACCCGAATATCGGTTTACCTGCACCTATAGTAAATACTGACGTTAGCAAAGACTTATCTAAAGCAAATACTGACTTAAGCAAAGGTGCTTTCGCACCGACCTCACCACAAAAACAGATTGATTTCAATAAATCGATAGAGACCAAGGAAAGAGAAGAAGAGAACATCACACCACAGGAAAAAAGAAAAGTGCCGCCAAAAGAAAAAAGCAACCCATACCTCCAGGCTTACGACACCTTCTGCCACAAGCAACTGGGCATACCACCCAACCGCCATGCCTCACCGGCAGCAGACCGCAAGGCACTCCGCAGCATCGAAAGCTACCTGGAAGCCGTCGTCTGGCACCACTACCCCAAGGCATCAATGCAGCTGATCGCAGAAAAGAAACTGACCCTCTGGCAAAAGGTCCTCACCGAGTGGAACACCATCAAACAGAAAGATGCCTTCCTCTCACGGCAGACCCGCCTGGTGCAGATCGCCGCCAATATACAGCAGCTCATACAGCTCAACCTCGAAGACCATCAACAAGCAAACAGACAAGCAAGACATGGAGAAGTACCCAAAAAATTCAACACCAACCTCAGCCCCTTCACAGGAGAAGTCATCGGAGACTTCTACCAGGTGCTTAACGGACGATGAGATACGTACCCGAGCCAACCATTACTACACCATCATGATCCGTGAAGCACAAACCCTATACGGCTCCCTTGACAGCTGGACCCAGTGGCTTTACCAGTTGCTGACCGCCTACTGCGTCGGCAGCATCTCACTCTGCAAGCAGTACGACATCCAGCCCCACAAGGGACTGCTGCTCTCTGGCGCACCGGGTATTGGCAAGACAGCCGCCATCAGCCATTTCCGACGCAAGTTCAAGAAACTCTCAGGACAGCTCTACTACTGCCACGACATCATGAACGAGGCACGCGCCTCAGACCAGTACCTGGAAGGCTACCGCAAGAAACAGCCCATGATCTTTGACGACCTCGGCATCGAACACAAGGTCAAGCGCTACGGCAACGACATCAACGCCATGGACGAGATCCTCTATATCCGCCACAGGCTCTTCACACAGCATCAGGTCGCTAGCCACTTCACCACAAACCTTACCATCACAGAGATGGAGCAGCGTTACGATATCCGTATGGTGGACCGCCTCCACGAGATGGTCAATATCATCCACCTCAACAGAACCACCTCCTACCGCCGCTCCCCATAGGAGTAGCAGTATTCCAAATGGCATCCCAACACCAAAGGACACCATTTGGATTTAGTGAACAGTGGGTTTTTTCTCAGCCAGCATCAAGGGCAGCCAAGGACAGTGGGTTACTTCCTCCGGCTGCCAGTGCAACTGAAATAAAAGTAGAAGCAGAAGGCATTTTGCCCTCTGCCTCTCTATTGACAATAACCCATCAAAACAAAAAGCCAAACCCATCAGGGTCTGGCTTAGCTAAGCTTTATAATTTCCTTTAAATAACTTCCTTATCTCCTTGCTTACCACCTCTTCACCATAACGCAGGACTTTCCGAATGGCTTATAACGGTAAATTGTATGAGTAGTGGCAGATTGCGTGGCACTTTCCTGTCAAATCGCTACGCAGTTTGAGCGTGCTAATAACTTTGATATTTACCACATCACCTGTCATTACTTATACAAAATGTTGTGTTGCGTATTTATTCAGTCAAATTTAATACAGTTCTTCCTTTTAATTTTCCCTTTAGCATTAATTCAATTTTTAGCGTTACATCCTCAAGTTTAATTTCATTGCAAGTGTAATCTAATTGTTTAGGTTTCCATTCTTGAGCTAACTTATTCCACACTATTTTTCTGTATTTCATTGGATAGTTTTGAGAATCTATTCCAATGAGTGTGACACCTCTCAGAATGAAGGGAAAAACGGTCAAATCAAGTTCTGGAGATGCAACATTTCCACAACAAGTTACAACACCCATTGAATCAATTGATTTAATTATATTTTCAAGTATTATACCACCAACAGTATCTATAGCACCGGCAAACAAAGGTTTTAACAATGGCTTTTTAACAAAATTTTCAACCTCACTACGCAATAGCACCTCCTCAGCTCCAAGATTAATTAAATAGTCCCGTTCTGTTTCCTTACCTGTTATTGCTACGACCGAATAACCCAATTTACTTAAAATGGAAACACTCAACGCACCAACTCCACCGGTTGCACCTGAAACCACAATTTTACCATCCTCTGGCTTCATCAACTCCGTAAGTCTTAATACTGACATTCCTGCTGTTAAACCTGCAGTACCATATATCATTGCCTCTTGCATTGTCATTTTCTCAGGCAATTTTACAACCCATTCTGATGGAACTTGAATATACTCAGCAAATCCGCCATCTGTATTCATGCCTAAATCATAACTGGTTACAATTGCTTTTTCACCAATAGTAAACAAATCACTGTTCGATTTTACTATTGTTCCAACTGCGTCAATACCCGGTGTGTGTGGATAATTTCTCGTTACTCCTTTATTTCCCGAAGCTGATAAAGCATCTTTATAATTCAATGAACTATAGTGCACTTTTACTAAGACCTCATTGTTGTTTAAAGTGCTAAATTCCATTTCTTTAATTGAGCCTTGATAATTACCATCAATCTCTTCAATTCGAAATGCTTTAAATGTAGAACTATTCTGTACCATCATTTGTCTTAAAATTTTACTTATTTTTGCTCAAATTTCAGGATAAATATTTTGTCTGTCAAGAACTTACAAATGGTTGGTATACGAACATTTATTTCTGTTTTAGTATTTTAAAGACTTTGAGGGAAGAAAAAAATGAAAAAAAGTTATTGTCCGATTGATACATTTATAAATGTTATTAAAGGGAAACGAAAAGGCACTATTATTTTGCACCTTTTCCAAGGTGATAAAAGATATAGTGAATTGGTTAAACTATTAACCGATATTAGTGAACGAATGCTGACTAAACAACTAAAAGAATTAGAATCGGATGGACTAATAAATCGAACTGTTTTTCCCGAAGTTCCTCCTCGCGTTGAATACAGCTTAACTGAACTTGGTAAAGAGATTCATCCTGTCCTCAAAGGAATGTATAAAGGAGGAATCCTTTTTGAAAAATCTATTGATGAATTTCATATCTAATCATTTACCAATTTCACCCTGTATGTAAGGGGTTTCCAATATGCCACACAATACCCAGCTATCGTTTGTTCAAACTTAACCCTTTCCAATATAGGACTATCCCAATATTGAATAAACAGATACTAAGTGTTATAAATAACTTTACTGCATTTATTTGACAAGGCACAAAGGAAGATTTTATAGAGGTTAGCCTATTTTGCTACTCATCAACACCAATTTACCTCCCAATCCTTTGAATCTTTAAGATCAAGGGTTAGACATGTAGGCTCAATTGGTCACAAAAAAAGCCAAACCCATCAGGGTCTGGCTCAGATAATCATGATTTATTCCTTTAAATAAATAGCATATTGACAGTACTACTATTTCAGTTGAAACTTAACATGATCAATACTGCCGGTATAGGCAAAAGGAGCTGAATAAGCCGAAGAAACAGTAGAACCTAAATCTTTACCGATATCCATTGTTTCTGTAGCCGAATACCTGCTAGGCACAACCTTATCTACCTTACCACTGCCCACCTTTTTGCCATTTACCAATAACTGCGCACTGCCTCCACCCCCTGGTTCTTTAGACTCTTGCGTGTAAACCATCTGAATATCTAAATTTCCTTCAGGCAAAACAGAAGATGTTACCTCATAGTGGTTCAAATGGAAGAAGTTATAATAATAAATGAGCTTGCCTCCTTTAACATACAGGGAATACCCCGCAGAGGTACCACCATTAGCAACGATTACACCTTCGTCACCTTTTGAATAATCGATTTTAGCAGAAATGGTATGCGTACGTGCATACACAGGAGGAGCACTTCCCTCAGGAATACGTGTAGTCCCGGGTAGATAGATAAATTCCGTTTTTCCCCTCACTACCGATGGACGGTTAGGGTTTGTAGCACGTTCTACAAAACGGTCGTCCAATGGATACACATTAAACTTTTTAGCTTCCTCATCAAATATGCCTTTCAATTCTTCCAGCTTTTCAGGATGATCTTTTGAAAGGTCAGAAGCCTCTGAAAAGTCTTCCTCAATATTATACAACTCCCATTGGTTATTCTTAAATCCGACAGACCCTGACAATTCCCATGGCACACCATGAAAAGAAGCAGCAACCCAGCCATCATGATAGATGGCACGGTGTCCACCCGTTTCAAAATACTGAGTGGTACGGGTATCAGCCGCATTGGCATCCGAGAATGAATAATTTATAGGTACACCTGCCAATGGAGTCTGATCTACGCCATTGATGCGTGTAGGCATTTCTATATGAGCAGCCTCATAAATTGTAGGAGCGATATCAATCACATGATGAAACTGGGTTCTTTTCTCCCCTTTGGCTTGGATTGATGCGGGCCACGAAACAATCATACCATTGCGAGTACCACCAAAATGAGACGGTACACGTTTCATCCATTGAAATGGCGTACTGCCTGCCCAAGACCATGGCACCGCAAAATGGTTCTCATGCTCAGGCCCACCCAAATTGTCCATTTCTTTTAACTGTCTCTCTACATTGTCAGGAAACCCATTTTGGGTCATCATATTGTTCAATGTCCCTGTCATACTCCCTTCAGCACTAGAGCCATTGTCTCCAATAATATAAATGATCATGGTATTCTCACCTCCGGGCAAACTTCTCGCGCTTTCTATCAATTTTCCTGTCCAGTAATCCGTATGTGCCAAGAAGCCCGCAAAAACCTCCATCTGACGGGCATATAGTTTCTTTTCATCAGCACTTAAACTTTCCCAGGCAGGAATAGCCTCTGGTCTAGCAGTTAGTTTAGTGCTTTCCGGAACAATGCCCATTTTCTTCTGACGTGCCAAGGTATGTTCACGCATGGCATCCCAACCTTCATCAAATTGGCCCCTAAACTTATCTATCCATTCCTTTGGTGCATGCAAGGGAGCATGCGTAGCCCCTGTAGCAAAGTACATAAAGTAGGGTTTCTCAGGGTCAATGGATTTCTGCTGACTCATCCAAGCAATGGCATCATCAGTAAGGTCTTCCGTCAAGTGATATCCTTCTTCCGGTGTTTTCTCAGGCTCTACAGGTATGGTATTTTTAAATAGCTGAGGCTCATACTGATTGGTTTCACCACCTTGAAACCCATAAAAGTATTCAAAACCAAGTCCGGTTGGCCATTGCTCAAAAGGTCCAATTGGACTGGTTTCCCAATCGGGTGTATTATGCCATTTACCAAAGGCAGAGGTACTATAGCCATTTTGTTTGAGCACTTCGGCAATCGTTCCAACATCCTTTCCCCAAATACTGTTGTACCCCGGGTAACCAGTTGACAATTCGGATATCGTTCCAAAACCTGTCTGATGATGGTTTCTGCCTGTCAGGAGAGCAGCACGTGTAGGACTACAAATACCTGTCGTATGAAACCGTGTATAGGTAAGCCCTTCTTTGGCTAGCTGATCCATAGCTGGTGTAGGTATTGGCCCGCCCATAATACCAGCTTGCCCGAAACCTACATCATCCAAAAGGATGACAAGCACATTGGGAGCCCCTTTAGGCGCTTGATAGGGTTGCGGATAGTCTTCCTTAGAATCTTCGAAAGTTTCACCTATTTTTCCATTAAACTTTTGCGGAGGGTGAGGTAATACGTTTTCAGGTTTTGTATCAGTCTTGGTGTTTTGACCGCACGAGAATATCAATAAAGGCAGGATAAATATCAAGAAGTTTTTCATAGTCGAAGGTTTATTGTTGATAACATCAAGCAAGCTATCATTTATTCTAGCTTGCCCCCTCTTAATATAGCACTAGCCTAAGATATAATAAACGGATATAGGTTGTTATAAGCCGTTTTACATTACTACTTTAACAAGTACCCCCCTCACCCCAAAGCCACTACCTCCTCATCCTTTCTATCATCTCCTTCAGCTCCCTAATCTCCGAAATGGTACTTTCCTGCTTCTGCTCAACACTCCCCCTCATCCTCCAAATCCTTTAGATCTTTAGGATCAAGGTTCAGATATAAGTAGTCAGTCACAAAAAAAGCCAAACCCAACAGGGTCTGGCTTAGCTAAGCTTTATTATTTCCTTTAAATACCCACCTTTTCGATAGTACTTTTAAATTAGGCACCTAATTATACTTCTTTATCCAGCAACAATCTCAATTCTTCATAACTGTCAAAGACACAATCCGCCCCAGCATTTATCAATTCTTGTCTTGAGAATGTACTTGTCAAAGCATAAACCTTACAGCCCGCCTTTTTACCAGACAATATCCCATTGAAGGAATCCTCAATAACCATGGCATTATCCTGATCTACCTCCATTAAATCCAGCGCCTTAAAGTATGGATCAGGAAATGGCTTGTGCCTTAACGTCGCATCAGCTGATATTACTTGATCAAAAAGTCCCATTATATTCAAATATTTATCCAGGTTCTGAAGCTCTTGCTGAGTTGAAGAAGTGACCAATGCTGTACGAAGCCCTTTTAACTTCACATGCTCCATAAAGTCCAAAAAGCCCGTAATCATCGGCATCTTTGGAAGGAATTCAGCTAGATATTCACGACGCTTTTTTATAAACAATTCATATGGTCGATGTTGGGAGTCTAAATGTTCAGAGGCATACATAAAAAATTTATCTTCTGGTACACCTTTAAAATTATCAAACACATCATCAGGATAGCTAATACCATAAGCATCCAACACCATTGCCTTAGTCTCCGTATGAACAGGTTCAGAATCTATAACTACACCGTCAAAATCAAAAAATATAGTAGTGATCATAATGCTAAATATCTTATTCGTCTAATATCGGTCAGCAGTCAATCATTTAACACCTAACCTCAAGCTATCATTTGTTCAAGCCTGCGCCTTCTCAATATAGCACGAACCTGATTTCCAATTAACTGAAGCAAATGACAAAATAGACCTTGCAGCTTGTTATTAACAAAATAAAATAAACACAGCGCTGGGCACAGCTTATGTGCGATCCATCAATACCAATCCCCCTCATCCTCCCAATCCTTTAGATCTTTAAGATCAAGGTTCTGACATAAGCAGTCCGTTACAAAAAAGCCAAACCCAACAGGTCTGGCTAATTAAGCAACTATTGAAATGAAATGGAGAATTTCTCTCCTATGTTTTCAAGGATATAGATTATCTGTTTTTCTAGGCCTTGTTTAGAGGTATAAGCATACTTAGGCAACCATGTATATTTTATTTCTTTCCAGAGTCTTTCAATCAAATTAAGCTCAGGAGAATAAGGAGGGATAAAGAAGAGTGTAAGTCCTTTATCCCTCCATTTTTCGATTTGTTCCTTGAATCTATGACTTCGATGTGTAGGTGCATTGTCTAACACGACAATGGTTGGACGAATTATGTCACTGGCAAAGCGATCAAAGCACTCAATAACTATTTCAGAGTTAGCAGCCTCTTGAAAGAGAAAAGACTTGAATGGTTGTGTTCTACTCATAAACCCGAGTACGGTCAGATTTGCACTTGGCACGGAAGGAAGCAATATCCTTTTACCTTTTAGTTGCCATGCATAAGGCACACTTGGGATAAGGTTGACGCCCATTTCATCAAAGAAATAAAGATCGATTCTTCCCTGCTCCTCCTTTTTCTTAAGTGATTTCAGCCATTGGTGGGCTTTTTCAAAGTCTTCCTGATTCCGTTTATGCAGCAAGCTTTTGCGGCTTCTTTTCCATCGGTAACCCCATTTCTTCATCCAACGTCGTAGCGTTGAGACTTTCACCCACTTGTGTCGCGGAGGCCTCAGTTTTCACTTTGCAAATAACTAAGTAAGCCTATGAAGCTTAGCACCTGTTACAGTTCGATTATCGTTGATGGCCATAGATAACCTCAACATTTGGAAACATTTCATGAAACTCTACTAATTGAGCAAGGCTGTTTTCAGCTGACAACTGATCATCTACCCAACCCGGTTCAATATTATTTATAAAACCATATCTTGTGTGACTTGCATCTCCTGTCAGAAGCTTTGGGCCATCGGAGGTCATTAGCAGATAGGATAAGTGACTTGTTGAATGACCTGGAGTATGAACTCCCAAAATCGACCCATCCCCGAAAATATCAATTACACGACTGAAAGGAAGTTTATCAATCCCTTGTGACCAATCGAGTTCTATGAGTTGCGAATTAGAAGTTAGATGATTAGCATGATAAAGTAACGGGATATCCAAGTATTCCTCTCCTTTTCCAATATATTTGGGTATTGAGGAATTCAACTCAGGTAAACCTGCTGTGTGATCACCATGCAAATGTGTAAAGAATATCCCTTTTACATCCTTATTTTCTCTTTTTAACTGAGCAGCTATATTTTGACTCTTTTGCTGCTTAGATTCGATGATAAAGTTTGTAGCCAGAAACCCCTTAATATTGCCATCTTCTTGGAAAGTACTATCCAATCCTGTATCAATCATAAACCACCCCCTATCCGTATGATGAAACAAGAATACAAATACGTCCACCCATAAGAACTCCTTCAGATCATGAGTTTCGCTTAGTTTGTCGGTGTTTAACATTCCACTAAGAGGCACTTTAACTGAACCCGTATTCAAAACTTTAAATTGATCTATAAGTGGACTACTATTGAGTATTTCATCCCAGCTTTTCTCCGGTAGTTCGCTTGGGGGTAGCGTGTAAACCAATCGAGTGGGCTTAACGGGGTGATACCCAATCACAACAACTAGTATAAGTACGATTAGTACCAGCAATGGAATTTTGATTTTTTTGCTCATGACTTTGTTTTTTGAGCAAAGTTGGGCTTACTGGGGAAAGGAAACTTGAACGAATTTGCTGTTCTTAGCGATCAGTGAAGGAGGAATTCCAATCATTTTAGTGAACGTTCGTGTCATATGAGCTTGATCTGCAAATCCAGCTTCGTAAGATGCAGCAGTAAGCAAATTTCCTTCCAATATCAATTCTATTACAATTTGAAGTCTATGCCATAAAATGTAATTACGAATGGGTAATCCCATTACCTCTTTGAATAGATGGATTAATCGACTTTCACTTAGATGAGCCACTTCCATGAGTCTTTCTGAGGTGATATTTTGATTGATATTGTTTGAGATAAAATCCAAGACATCCTGTATTCGCTTGTCTTTCTGAGAGGTTTGATCAGTTTGCCGAAAGCTGAAGACTTTTTCAATCATCGTTCTAATGGCTAGCCAGTCTTCATTGTTAAGGCAGACAGAAAACTCATCGATATCAATTGTTGCTATATCGTTTGACGGGTAATTAAGGATAGGTCGGTTTTTCAATTGATTAGTCAAAACCCATTTGCCCAGACTAGATTCGGGATCAATCTCTACACTAATTATCGGAACGTTTTTAGCATCGCATTCATGTAAATAATTGGGAGCAACAAGAAGTCCCTTTTTGTTTGTCCAAATGCCTGTGTCGTCTTTAGAGAGAAATGTGCTTCGAACTGCAAGAACCAATTGAACTATTGGGTGACTATGTTCTGTAACAGTCCGGGGATGACTTCCATAAAATAGCCTGAAGTCTTTCCAAATAACCAGGTGATTCATCTTAATAAGCTATAACGGTCTCCTGCATGTGGTATACCAACCAGATGGGAAGCATAAATATCATACAAGCTGTTCTCAGTTTTTCTGTTTTAATCTGTTGACGAACCACAGATCCCTATATACCAATCCTTTTCAGGATTATATACTGTCCAAAAGAATGTCCCCCACCATTCCTTTCCTGCATCGAAATAAGGTGAGCAGTCTGTACCCCATTTCATAATTTCTATTTTCGTCATATCTGTAAAAATGAAGTTCATAAAATCTATAAGATATTCTCCTTTTTCCTTTATTGTCTTACCTGTTTGTATTGAGTATGGTGGTTCCATAAAGGCATAAACAAAATTTCCATTACGATTTGGATATTTCAAATTAAATTCCTGAATCCTCTTCTTCATATCAATTTTATTCACTACAGCTTCTTCAGTATCAAAGTAGAAATATGAATTTCTAGTGTCATTGCCTTTCTTACCCCTCACAAATGGTTTACCCTGTTCTAAGTCATAAAAAGCTCCCAAGAATTCTTCTAACCCTATGCTTATTCCACTATTATCAAGTTCTTCGAAATTCGTTCGAAATTCGGGTAAAGATTTACGGTTTCCCTTTGATGCACACCTGTTCCAATGGTAATTCATGTCAAAATTTACCCGTTCCATTGTTTGTCTTGCAACGATCAAGTGGCATTCATATTTATCTGTTGGCTTAATCCCTTTGTAATTTTCTGATATTCGGAATACATGAAAGAGTAATTCTCCTCCTTTATTTTCGAAGTCTTCAGTTCTTGATTGAACTTTATCATTGCGTATTTCCAAAATATTTACAAGCATTTTTTAATTTTTTCTAATTGCAGAAAACAATTGTATATAATGCAGAGTGGTACATAACCTATGAATTCAAGGAACAAAAGAACAATTATTTATATACGCACTGTGTCAAAAACTTCTCTAATCTAGTGGATTCTTGATTTTGTTCAAATTTTTAGTTGCCATATGTGTGTAGGTTTCTGCCGTCATGATCTAGCAATGCCTGAATATATCGCAGGTCAGTTCCTTTTTCCGTAAATGCGTGGCAAATGAATTCTAGTATATGGAGAGTCGCCCACTTCTTTATACTAGTCCTCCTTGCAGCACGCTTGACATTTTACCCCACACTTGTGACACTGTATTGGTAACTAGTGTTCAATATCCCCCTCACCCCAAAGCCACTACCTCCTCATCCTTTCTATCATCTCCTTCAGCTCCCTAATCTCCGAAATGGTACTTTCCTGCTTCTGCTCAATATTCTGAAGCTTCAAGTCCACCACCTCCCGAGACACCATCTCCGCCTTCAGTACACTCACCTTCTCGGTCACCTCCGAAAGTGTCGCCTGCTGCGTTGCACTGGTAGCCTGGTTGGAAGAAACCTGTACCTGTATCGTCACCAAAAAGGACATAATCCCCAAGGTGGTAATCACATTCTGCAAATCGATTTTCTGTAAGTTAACTGACATGGCTGTACGTTGTTAATATTGAGATGCCACACAGCATCCCAAGCCTCAAAATTAGGTTAACGGCATTAGCCTCTTACAGCTAAGTGCCATACAAAAGATACACAAATCCATTGCCTGATATAGCTATACCGACAGCTCAGAAAGTAGAAAACCTTGTCTAAACTTACATGGAAAATAGCATAGTATTAGTCTAATAAGTGACCACACCATATACCTAAGCATAAAGTCAAAACTGCTTTTGTTATTTAGCATACATTGAGCTTATATTCACTTAATAATCAATTAACCTAATTCCTAAAACCCATGTACAAAAAATCACATCTCCTGACCCTTTTACTCATTATATCAACCTGCTTTGGATGCTCAGATAAAGATGAAACCACTCCTACTATCAACCCCCAAAACAGTGATATCCGCAGGCTACTACTAAATGCCAACTTTACCACACTAACCGTTTCTGGTATCAACAATATATTTAATGATTCAGCCATGGTTGGAGAAAGAAGTGACCTACAAATCAGTAGTGATGAGAACAGGAATAACATAGAAATCTACACCAACTTGAAAGGAGAACTTATCGATTTCTATATGGAAGAATGGTGGTACGAAGAAGACCTTCCCAATAAGAGTCCAGAGGATATACTCACTTTCTATCGTACAGAATACCTAGACCGCTTGGAAAACCGTTACGGACCAGCAAAAATCGTAGCACTTGATCGAGAAGCAGTCGAAAAGATCAAGTCTGACTTTGAGCTTTCTCGTGATGTCCAATATGGCAGTGTTTACCAGCACTATTGGGAAGTGATCCCTGATCCCAATGATATCATTGAAATAGACAACAATAACGATGGAGTCATTGACCTAATCTACCCAAGGTTTTATATCATTTATATCTCTATCACAGGTACTCGCAAGTATAATCAATATACAGCTTCCATCACTGTGGAAAATCTCTAACCAGCTAACCGCAGATGAAAAAACATTAACCCGATGACCTTACAGAAAGAAGTATATCAGTCCGCTTGCCTCCACCAACCTTCCCAAGGTGATAAGTTTAGAAAACTGATCCAGACCGCAGGCTTGTGGAATGGAAGTTGGGAGGTATCTTAGATGGCCTTTGAAGGTTGCTAAATGGATAGCCGCCATTTCCTTGGTTTGTGGGAAATGGTGGCCTTATTTCAATAAAATTTAGATAGCATAGTTGTTCTAAAAATACTTTATCAATTTTGAAGAACTATGACGCTTATAATTAGAAAACCACCTTGTTGGGTAATATAGAACTACTAAAAGTACTATGGTAAATAGCCATACCTGCCAAAGTGTATCAAACCCAAAATAACTTCCTTGTTGTGTTCCATAAATTGCCACAAGTACCTTATATAAAAACAAGAGAATGTATAGGTGTAAAATGTAGAAAAACATGGGAGCAGTACCGAAGGTTCTTAAAACTTCCGTCCATTTATATGTGACTCGCTCAAACCAAGAAAGCAACAAACACCCAACTCCAATTGTAAGTAACAAGTAATCTAATGAAGGAGGATATTTCGTATAGTTGAAGAAAGACATGACGGATTGAATAAGTGTACCTTGTGCCATCCAAGGTTCTGTCTCCCCGTAAAGGTTAAAGCCCCTCAAGATAAGTAATAGGGATAAAGCACTAGTTCCTATACCAATCATTACCTTTTTCCGTGTTAGAACTGGCACCTTGGTATCATATAATGGACCAACAAAGTAACCTATCAATATTACACCAATCCACGGTAATACAGGGTAAGATGCTTTTATTTTGAGAAACCCATCTGTTAGTAGATACCCCCTGTCATGTAAGATTGTCCAGAGTGTATAGCCCAATTCATCTGACTCTAAGGAAATAGGAGTTAATGTATTATGTCCAAATATGATAAAAAAGCCAATCATACCAATCCACAAATGACTTAGGCTTAACTTACATAATACAGATAGACATATCATACTGATTCCTATCGCCCAGATCACCTGTAAATACAGTGTCTGATAGTACCCAAACCATGATAAATTGATAACAGTCACCTCAAGCATAATTAAGAATAGTCCTCTCTTCAGCAAGAAAGAACTTACAGGGCGGGGAGCTTTATTCTTAGGGTGGGCATACAACCAAGCAGACAGTCCTGTTAAAAACACAAAAACAGGGGCACATAAATGGGCCAACATTCGGGTAAAGAATAAAGAAGCGCTTGTTTGATCTATATCAATGGGATCACTGATAGGAACATGGTAAAAGAAACGCTCTCTTACATGATCTAAAAGCATAACGGCCATCACAAAACCTCGTAATATATCAATGGACGAAACCCGTGATCGATTGATTGTTTGTTCTTGTTCTAACATAGGAGCAGGGTAATTCAATAATTGTCAGTATTTTTCATAGCCATTGTCATCCCTATCTTTTTCTAAGACATAATGCAACATAGTCGCAAATGTAAGGCAGTATACTTTAAATGCAACAATATTGCGCTTATATCAGGTTAAATATATTCGTATTATAAGGGAAAATGAATAGTAGGAGATCAACTCAATACAACCATAAACTTGTATAAGACAGCCACCAGACTTTGAAAAGTTGGTAAACCAAACTAATCATATCTATTGCTTAACCACTTTTGACAAAACATGCTCATTACCTTAGTTTCAGCTAACGATAAAAAATAATAATTTATAAAACCCACTGCCAACCCTTCCAGCCCCTGTCATCCGGCGGGTTTCGGCAGCCAATCTACCCTCAAAAAGCTCTTTCGGTCTGCCGCTCCCATTCGCCTGCTGCCAGCGGCTCCCACGCCGACACCCTACACACAGCTCGCAGTAATGTAGCAGTTCCATACCCACCCACCACATAGGACAGTATCCCGTGACAGGGCAGTAGTCACCCTAACTACCACCACACACTATCAAGGGCAACTCCCCCCGAAAAGCTAATCCCCACTGCACCAAGGGTATGCACCCCTATTATGCTGCAAGATAGCCATGGCCGCCAAATACCAACCCTGCAATTCCAAAAGCAAAAGCCCCACAGTATCACCCCAAAAATCCCACTTCTTTTGCTTTTGGCCCAAGCCATGGTCAGTATACAGCATAGGGGTTCTGCAGCCGTGGCTCCGTCGGGGTAGCTTTCTTTCCTGGGCTTTTGCCCTTGCATTACCCACCCCAGTTAGTAGCATTCGCTTCGCTCATATCTTATCTAAGAAGGGGGATGCGCGCCCTCCCTCAGTGTGTAGCTTTTCTTTCTTTAGTGCAAGTTTTCAAGGTAGTATTTTCGCTCAAAAAGTAAACTTTAATTCATTCTAAATCAGCTTTTTGCATTGAAAAAGTGGCATTTTTTAGCTATATTAGGGTATAGGGTTAAGGAAATAAGCAAACCGAAACCCGCTCCTTTATCCACGTTTCGTACAATTCCTTTCAACAAAAAACGAACTGCATCCCTCGGCAAAGTTTTGCAGCCCGTTTAAAATTCATCTTTATGAAAAATAACCAATCTCCAGCAGTTTTCACACCTTCTTACGCTAAAGTTTTATTGCCTGTCGTAGAAGAGCACGCCATTCGCAGCCTGTGCGCCTACCTGTACAACCTTGCCTCAGATCGCCACTACAAGACCAGAGGCAACGATTACACCAAGCAGAAGCGAGAAAAGGCTTTGCAGTGGCTCTCCCTCTTACATACCTGTTTGACAGCCATCGGCACACCCCACCGCATGTACCTATCGGTACGTTACAGCATCCGCCGCCATGCCATCAAGATGCTTCGCCAGTGGTCAGACTTTGAGCAAGACCACTATGTCAGCATCCAAAAAGCAGGCATCAACGAGCTGCCTTTTTAGCCCCACAGGGGCAGGCTTACAGGTCTGCCCTATATTTTCCCATCCCTCATCCCCTCAACCAAAATGAAAACCACTTTTAAGATTATGCAGCGCAAGTACTACCGCCGCCGCTTCCGTGAAGTATGCTTCCCCTCGTTAGCCCTAGAAGGCAAACAGCTCCAAACCGCTGGTTTTGCCGCAGGCGAAAAGGTCAAGGTCAGCATCGAGCACCACAAAATCACCATCGAAAAATGTTGACACCAGGCTTTTACCTCTTCGAGATCAGCGCCGACATCCTTGGCGCTGACTTCACCCTCCGCATAGCCGGTTATGTCGATGAAGATGACCCCAAAACAGGCTACAAGGCATTCTTCAACCTCCACAGCGTAGAAGCCATGACCCCATCAGGGCAAGCTGTCAACATCACCGACACCATAGAAAACCTCAACCTCACAGAAGCCATTACCGAAATCTTCTACGAAACACATCTATAACATACCCTTTAAGATAATCGGCCTTGGAGCATGGGCGTAAAGAATTCGACCGACAGAGGCGTAAAAAATGCTGCTGTTTGAGCGCAGCGAGTTACAGCATTTTTAGCTGAAGGAAGGAGAATTTAGCCCAAGCTTCACAGCCTTGATTTTTTGTCCACTTTTTTATCAAGAAAAAAGTGGAATAAACACAACATGCTATGAAAAGAGATACAAGAAATAAAGCACAAAACACCATCAAATATTACGAAGGCGCCCCAAAGCAGTACCGAGCAGACTGCAAGGCAGGACAGTTTAACCTCAACGGTATAGAACCACTGGGCAACCAACTCACCTTTCAGCCTGTGGCTTGGCGTTTCTTTACCGATGAAATCCTCGGCATGGACAGAAGAAAATGGGTCGAACTGTTTTTTGTCGACGCCGAAGGCTGCCTTTCCGCCCTGCTTTTTCACGGCTACAGCCGAGAAAACCTTGAAGGGTTGGCTGCCAAGCTATTCTATTCCGAAGTCACCATGGCAGAGATTATCCTGCATTGTAGCCTCTCGGAAAAGAAAAATGAGAAAGCAAACGCCAAGTACTTTATAGCCGAGTTTGACTTTGAAGTGGCAGACCCCGAAGCAACCAAAAAGCTAAAAGCCGCCACCGCCAGAATGAAACTCTACCGCACCGAAACCATCACAGGAACCTGCCAACTGGAAGCCTTCCACCGCTACGAGATCACAAAAATCGAAGCAGCCCGCGAGGAACTTAACCGACTGAACCCCTAGTCGGTATACAGTATTGAAATCGGCCTTGGAGCATGGGCGTAAAAAATTCGACCGACAGAGGCGTAAAGAAAATGCTGCTGTCTGAGCGCAGCGAGTTACAGCATTTTTAGCCGAAGGAAAGAGAATTTAGCCCAGACTCCACAGCCTTGATTTTTTGGTTCTTTTTCATCAAGGAAAAAGAACAACACAAAACCACAGATACCAATGCTAAAAGTCAACTACAAGATCATCACCATACCCGAAGCAGAGCAAGCCCCTATTATAGGCTACAACCTGATCCATATTATTGAAAACATAAAGTAAATCGGCCTTGGAGCATGGGCGTCAAGAATTCAACAGACAGAGGCGTAAAAAAATGCTGCTGTCTGAGCGCAGCGAGTTACAGCATTTTTAGCCGAAGGAAAGAGAATTTAGCCCAAGCTCCACAGCCTTGATTTTTTGGTTCTTTTCCATCAAGGAAAAAGAACAACACAAAACCACAACAACCAATGCACAAGATTCATCACCATACCCAAAGCAGAGCAAGCCCCTATTATAGGCTACATTATTGAATACGGCCTTGGAGCATGGGCGTAAAGAATTCGACAGACTAAGGCGTAAAGAAAATGCTGCTGTCTGAGCGAAGCGAGTTCCAGCATTTTTAGCCGAAGGAAAGAGAATTTAGCCCAAGCTCCACAGCCTTGATTTTTTGGTTCTTTTTCATCAAGGAAAAAGAACAACACAAAACCACAACAACCAATGCACAAGATTCATCACCATACCCAAAGCAGAGCAAGCCCCTATTATAGGCTACATTATTGAATACGGCCTTGGAGCATGGGCGTAAAGAATTCGATAGACAGAGGCGTAAAGAAAATGCTGCTGTCTGAGCGCAGCGAGTTTCAGCATTTTTAGCCGAAGGAAGAAGAATTTAGCCCAAGCTCCACAGCCTTGATTTTTTGGTTCTTTTTCATCAAGGAAAAAGAACAACACAAAACCACAGATACCAATGCACAAGATTCATCACCATACCCGAAGCAGAGCAAGCCCCTATTATAGGCTACATTATTGAATACGGCCTTGGAGCATGGGCGTAAAGAATTCGACAGACAGAGGCGTAAAGAAAATGCTGCTGTTTGAGCGCAGCGAGTTTCAGCATTTTTAGCCGAAGGAAAGAGAATTTAGCCCAAGCTCCACAGCCTTGATTTTTTGGTTCTTTTTCATCAAGGAAAAAGAACAATACAAAACCACAGATACCAATGTACAAGATTCATCACCATACCCGAAGCAGAGCAAGCCCCTATTATAGGCTACATACCTGCTCTATATTATTGAAAACATAAAGTAAATCGGCCTTGGAGCATGGGCGTCAAGAATTCGACAGACTAAGGCGTAAAGAAAATGCTGCTGTTTGAGCGCAGCGAGTTACAGCATTTTTAGCCGAAGGAAAGAGAATTTAGCCCAAGCTCCACAGCCTTGATTTTTTGGTTCTTTTTCATCAAGGAAAAAGAACAATACAAAACCACAACAACCAATGCACAAGATTCATCACCATACCCAAAGCAGAATCGGCCTTGGAGCATGGGCGTAAAAAATTCGACAGACTAAGGCGTAAAGAAAATGCTGCTGTCTGAGCGAAGCGAGTTCCAGCATTTTTAGCCGAAGGAAGAAGAATTTAGCCCAGACTCCACAGCCTTGATTTTTTGGTTTTTTTTCATCAAGGAAGAAGAATAACACAAAACCACAGATACCAATGCTAAAAGTCAATTACAAGATCATCACCATGCCCGAGGAAGACTACCGCCACCTTCCAGCACTTTCCAACTCAGACCTCACCGTAGCCAAGCACCTGCTAGCCGGTATCCCCCACAACAAACCAATGGCAGCCTTCCGCTTCGGACGGGCAGTACACATGTGCCTGTTGGAGCCTGAGAGATGGAAACACCACGCCCAAACCACCGATACCGAAACAGCCCTAAAGGTAGAATTGCTAGCCAATGCCGCAAGGCAAAACGAAGCCCTAGTCAAGCTACTTGCCAAGTGTTACACAAGAAAGGAACAGGTTGTACTATGGCAAGACCCCATAACGGGCATCGACTGCAAGGCAAGAATTGACCTACTGCGGGAGCGGCAACTGGTAGCCGACCTCAAAACCACAAGAGTAGCCAGTCTGGAAGGTTTTATCTCCGATGCCGAACGCTTTGACTATGACCGTCAGATGGCATTTTACGGCATGGCAATCCAACCCAAGCGTTACCTCTTGGCAGGCACCAGCAAAAAGAAACTCGGCAGCGTCTACTTTATCAGCCTAGCCCAAGACGATCACTTTATCCTGAGAGGCAAACAGAAAGTAGCCGCCATTATCCGTGCCCTGCAAAAACAGCCCGCAGTACTAAGGCAAGTACTTGAAGCTCGAAACCCCTAAACTTGCTTCTCTACTCTCCCCATTGTTTGCTTTGGGCATTGCATTCATTAAACCAAATATTATTTTTACAATATCAAACATTAACAAATGAACATTTAACAACCAGCATGAATACTAGACTGTTCTTTTTACTATTCTTTCTACTAGGTGATTTTTATGTATATAGCAACAAAACTGATAGTTACAATTTACCTATTACACAAATAAATGAGATCTCCAATGATTCTCTCCGCCTTCAATACTTGGACAGTCTCCTAAGTACTTTGGCTACAAGCCAAATGGACAACAAATTGGCGTTTTATGACAGTCTTGAAAAAAATATCCACTTCAGCCATGAAAAATTCAAGGCGGAGTTTTACCTAAACCTGACCTCCAACTATTCCTATATCAACCAATACCAGAAGGGAAAGCTATTGAGCCTGCAAGCCGCTGAAGTTTTCACTCGTTTGGGCGACAAACCTCAGCTTGCCAAAGCCTATTACATCTTGGGACTGATACACAATAAAATCAACGACCTTGATGATGCACTTAATTACCTGCTCAAATCGCTACAAATTCAGGAAGATCTTTCTCCCAGCATTAACTTGGCTCACGCCTACAATGCCATTGGTGGAGTTTATGACTTGCTGGAGAAAGACAGTAAATCATTTGAGTACTACCAGAAAGCACTAAAGCAATTCAAAATATACGGTAACCTGAAAGCACAGGCTTTGGCTTATAATAACTTGGGTTTGTTAATGCAACGGCAAGGCAACATCAAGGACGCATTGGACTTTATGCTTCAGGCACAAGAGATTTTTGAAAGTGAACAGGAAGTAAGGTTACAAACACGTTTAATACCCAATATCGCCAGCCTTTATATTGATTTGGGAGAGTTCGAAAAGGCAGAACATATCTACCTGAAAGCTAGTAAGAGCCTATCCCAGTACGAAGACCCTAATACACTGGCACATATCAATGCCGGTTTAGGGAACCTGTATATGAATATGGGAAAACTGGAACAGGCAGAAAGGCTTTTACGCAAAGCCGCTCCTTTTCTCCAACCTTTCAATGCTATGCGAGTATACAGCAACCTAGCCAGTATTGATACACTAAGAAACGATTATAAGGCATTTGCTCATGACCACTTAAAGTATGTAACCCTCAAGGACAGCATATACGATGAAGAGAAAATGCTCAAAATATCCGAGCTTGAAAACAGCTATGAGAGCAAACTCAAAGACAAGGAAATACAGCTCCTCCAAAAGGACAATAAAATCAAGAGGAGTCAACTGCTATTTATGGTCATAGCCATTGTCGCTATACTATTGTTATTGTTGACACTTTATTTCAGATATAGAGTCCTGATGCACCAGAAAAAACTTAACCTAATACAGATAGAAAAGCAGAATTTTGAAAAGCTCAGGCTGGAAGAAAACTATTATGCCGAGCAAAAGATTCGGGAAATCCAGAAAAGAAAGTACCATGAAGACCTAGATGAGAAAAACAGGCAGTTGGCCTCTGCCTCTTTCCATACAATAAGCAAAAATAAAACCCTGAAACAGGTCTCCGACAGTATTCAGGATTTTCTGGAAAATGATAAACCCAAAACATCTCTAAACCACCTTCAGAAACTGATTAACAACAACCTTAATCTTGATGAAGACTGGGAGCAGTTCAAGCTGCAGTTTGAAAAAGTAAATCCTGACTTTTTTAAAAAATTACACAACAACTACAAGCAGCTAACGGATAACGACCTCCGCTTGTTGGCTTATATGCGCATCAACCTTTCTACCAAAGAAATCGCACAAATGCTGAACATCAGTTCGAAGTCAGTCAACATGAGTCGATACAGACTCCGTAAAAAAATTGGACTTGACAAAGATGAAGAGCTGAGAGACTTTATCCAGAACATTTAACCTAAGCCTTACACGGTGGAGCTTTTCACTTAGGATATCTATTTCTAACCATAGAATAAGATATCCTTTTTGTATACTTCTATTCGCTAGCTACCACTACTCAATTTTGCTTTTATTAGCACACCTACTTTCATCAACACAAGAATGGATATATTCCGCAAAACAACACTTTTAAGTGTCAAATATTCCGCCATCAAAAAAGCTAACACACCAATCAATTACCCACAACCTCATTAACCAAATAATTCCCTAAAAAAACACCTCATTTCCCTCAAAAAATGATGTTGTAGACATTTAAAAGCACTTTACACGCACTACAACATTTCTTTCATTCACTGACAATCAACACCTTAAAAGAATACAGAATTATCTATGTAGACCCTATGTAGATAGCTGAAATTAGCAATATCACACTATGTCATAGACTTTTGTAGAGTTCACAAACATAACAATCGAACCACAACTGACACATATGTCACAAGAGCAAAACCAAGGATGGGAAGTGATCTTACAAGGATCATTCTGCAAGTCTGGAATTCTCTTCTTGTGTATGAAAGAGGCTGAAGAACTTAACCTGACCGGACAGGGATACCTATTGTCTGATACCATGGCACAGGTCAAGCTTTACGGAAACAAGAAGCAGTTGGAAGAATTTCTGAACTGGGTCAAAAGTGGAAAGCTACCCAAGCGACTACTCAATATCCAGATCAGTTACGTAGGTGAAATCACCTATGAAGAGTATAACTATTTTGAGATACTCTAAATCTTTTTTTAATCAACAAACCAATTCAATGAAAAACAAACTCTACGTATTGAACAGTAGTTTGTGGCTACTCTTACTCCTGGCGATAGGAGCCGTAGCACAAGCCCAGACACCAGTCGGGCCACAAACGCTTCCGGGTGTAATCCGGATCAAGCTGAAGGAAGAGAGCGGCGTCCTTCAGAAAGTGGGCAGCCAAGCTGTCACCACTTCCAGCATGCAACAGCCACTCAGTATTGGCATTGCGCCTTTTGATGCCCTTAACACGCAGTATAATGCCCAATCAATGAAAAGGGTATTCCCACATGGAGGCAAGTACGAGGACAGGCAACGCCATCACGGGCTGCACCTTTGGTATGAGATTGCTATCGACCAGAATGCTTCCGTTACGGCGGCAGCCAAGGACTACAGCCGTCTGGGTGAGGTGGCCATTTCAAAGCCTGTTTACAAGAAAGTATTTGAGGAAGGTGAGCCTAAGCAGATCGTGCTGCCACCGGATGTGGAGGGAATGCCTTTTGATGATCCTTTCCTCAAGATCCAGTGGCACTACAACAACCGTGGACAGTCCAACGGTACGCCAGGGCGGATATGAAAGCCTTTGAGGCTTGGGAGATCACGGCTGGTACACCCAACGTTATTGTGGCGGTGGTTGACGGCGGTATCGACACAGCGCATGAAGACCTGAAAGACAACCTTTGGGTGAATGAGGCAGAGGTGAATGGTGTAGAAGGCATCGATGATGACGGCAACGGCTTTGTGGATGACATCCACGGCTACAACTTCGTCTATGACCAAGGTGGTATCATGCCACACTACCACGGTACACACGTGGCAGGTACAGTAGGTGCTGTCAACAACAACGGTAGAGGTGTTTCAGGTGTAGCCGGTGGTACCGGAAATGGCGACGGCGTGCGCCTGATGTCTACACAGGTATTTACCGATGCCTATGGTGGAGGTTTTGCCGCTGCCATCGTGTACGGCGCCAACAACGGGGCTGTGATCTCCCAGAACTCATGGGGCTACACATCTGCCGGTTACTACGAGCAGGAAGTGCTGGACGCCATCGACTACTTTATCGAGGAGGCGGGCAACTACACAGGCAGCCCGATGAAAGGTGGTGTCGTGATCTTTGCTTCCGGCAATGATGACACCGATGCAACCATGTACCCGGGTGAGTACCCGAGAACCATTGCGGTAGCCTCTACCCAACACGACAATGACAAGGCTTACTACTCCAACTTCGGGGAATATATCGATATCAGCGCGCCGGGAGGTGACTCTGCCAACGACTATTTCGGAGGCGTCCTGAGTACCTTCCCAGGGCAAGGGTATGGTTTCCTGCAAGGTACTTCCATGGCATGCCCACATGTATCAGGCGTGGCGGCACTGGTGGTATCCAGATTTGGCGGAGAAAACTTCACGGCCGAGGAGCTGAGAAACAGGCTGGTTTATTCCGCTGACCGTCATACGGATGCCCTGAATGATTATTACGAAGGCAAAATGGGTTATGGCACCCTGAATGCTGTAAAGGCACTGAGGGAGCAAATCAATATCTTCCCTGCGCAAGTGACTCCATACGTAGCAGGATTCGATTACTCAGACACCCGCCAGACTTTTGCGATTGTGGAATGGGATACGCCTGCCGACGAAGGCAACGGCAAGCCAGCCTACTACGAGGTGTTCAGAGCAGTAGAGCCTTTTACGGCAGAAACATTGTATGAAGCTAATCAGGTGATAGCTTATCCAGCTTCGGATACCGCCTCAACGGCAAGCTATGAGCTGTACGGTCCGTTAGGTGGCAAGCGATATATTGCTATCCGACCGGTAGACATGTTCGGCAACAAAGGAGCTGTCTCTGAAATATTGACAGTGTCTTACCCTGCCAAGCCAGCGGGCGAAGTGAGCGCCAACCTTATCTCCATGAATGTGGATATCAATGCCACTTCAGCAGCCAACACTTCTTTCCAGCTTGGTAACACAGTTGTAGGGACCACCCTGAAATGGGACTCGCATATTACGCACCTTTCAGCTGGAAGTGCGGCAGCTACGTTGAGCTACCCAGCTCCTGCCAATGTAGCAGAGCACGGCGCAGCAGAAATCCAGTATTTCACCAAAGAAGCACTGGGTATTGCGGATGGTGAAAACATACAGCCAGCCAGCGAAGAAGCAGTGCCTTATGTCAGCAGCCAGTCGGATTTTTTCGATGACCTTGGCTATGACATCAAAGGAGATGTAGTCGATGGCTACCTGGGCGTGAACAATCCTTACTACTCTCTGGGAACTGCTACCCGCTTTATGGTACCTGACGACAAGCCTTTCTTTACTTTCTCCCACCTGCAGTTCTACTTCTCTGACAATGGCTACGACCAGCCAATCATTCTGGAGATCAGAAAAGGGGGCGATACCCCGGCAGAAAGCAAGCTGCTGTTTGCACAGGAAGTACATGATGACAGACAGGGAGGCGTAAGCCGCATGGTATCCTTGGAGCAGCACCTGACATTCAAGGCAGGTGACGTATTCTGGGCGAAGCTGATCTACCCGGCGGAGTTCAACTCACCGATCGTCATCAACGAGATGTCGAAGAGCCAGGCAGGCAGGTTCTTCCTGAGCCTGGATGCCGGACAGACTTTTGACCCAATGGAGTATGCCATGGGGGTAGACTTCCTGGCACTGAAAGTCAGGGCCTACAGCGCAGGCAAAGGTTGGGACATGCCGTTTATGGTACTCGACCCTGAGATGGGTGAAGTAGAAGGCGGAGATACCCAGACCATTAACCTTGCCCTGGAAGCAGGACAACTACGCAATGGTCTGCATACTTCTGAGGTGAAGATCAAGACCAACGACAAGACCTTTACAATACCGGTAGAATTTACCGTGACAGGTCAGGAGGCAAAGATCGAAGCCAACAAGAATACGGTTGAGTTTGGTAACAGCTTTATCGGTGAGCAAGCTTTGCAGCAGGTAGCCTTCCTTAACAGCGGATTGGCAGACCTGACCATCAGTGGCGTCACGTTCAGCTCAGCCAAGTTCTCGACCAAGGACCTGGCGGGTACGGTGATCAAGCCCGGACATCACCTGAAAGTCAACATCGCTTATTCGCCTGACTCAGCAGCCATGGATGCAGCAACGATGGCTCTGGCAACAGATGCGGGCGATATGGAAATTCCTGTAGTGGGCAGCGCCATAGAGAAGCCGGTACTGACCGTAACCAATGGTCCTGCTGATATGATGATCAACTTCGGTGATACGGTACTGACCAGTATGACCATCCGCAATGACGGCGCTTATCCGCTCTCCTATAAATTACCGCAAACCATCAAGGATGTAACCATCGGTATTGAGGGTCAGAAAGACCAGGGCTTCGGCTACCACTACCTGACTTCTGACAATGAAGGTGGCCCGACAAGAGGCTTGTGGGAAGAGATTTCGGAAACAGGTCAGGACATCACCAGTACACTACTTGCTGACTCAAGAAAGCGTACCTCCATGGACATGGGCCATGAATTCAATTACTATGGAGAGGTCTACAACCAACTGTATGTTCACGAGAACGGTATAGTTGCCTTCATAGACCCTAGTACTGCTTCCAGTGTAACCGGATGGGTTTATTATTACGCGCCTGCTGCAGGTATCGGACCTTTCTGGCACAACTTAGACCTGACCAAGGGCGGCCAGGTATTTTATGAGACCCACGAGGACAGAACCATTGTACAATGGCAGAACGTCCCAACCTACTATACAGGTCGCCCGGGAGATATGACTTTCCAGCTGGTACTGTTCAAGGATGGTGCTGTCCAGTTCCGCTATAAAGATATATCCGGTTCCTCCTTCCTTGACTGGGGTTCTTCTATCGGTTTCCAGAATGCGGCAAAAGACGACGGTATCCGAATTGGTTACCTGGACAAGACCCTGCTTAAGGACAATATGGTGATCGAGATACTGCCACCAGCATTTGACATTGTCAAGGAAGCCAGCGCGCAGGAAGGCTCCCTGATGCCGGGGGATTCTACAACCGTAGATTTTGTCTTGGACCCAAGTATCAAGCCTTATTACGGTGGCACACATCCGGTTGGGCTGGTAGTCAACTCCAACGACCCGACAGCCAAGCGTTATGTGCATGCCTTCAATATGAATGTCATCGGTGAGGCCATGCCAAAAATATCTGCTGACAGCCTGCACTTCTCTACCCTGATGGTGGGTGACAAGGAAATAAAGGCATTGGAGATCATGAACGAAGGTACACAGGCAATGACACTGGAAAATGTAGTCATTTCTTCTTCGGAGTTTACGGAGACCTTCTACACCACTCAGGTTATTGAACCAAAGAAAAGCTACGAGATCAATATCACTTACCGCCCTGAGACAGTAGCGGAGCTGAACGAGACCATCACGTTGACTATTGATGGTAGTGATATCGTAGTGCCAATCATGGCAAAAGCCATTGACGCACCAGTGGCTGACTTCTCTGAAATCAGTGCCTCAATTGACCTGAATTACGGTGACAGCACAGACTGGAGCTTTACGGTCAGCAACATGGCTACAGAAGGTGATACTGAATTGCACTATACGGTATCAGCCCCTACGGAAGGCAGCTTCCTGAGCAACAAGGCGCTACCGGCATACGAAGGACAGGACAAGGACTTCGGTTACTACTTTATGGACAGCCGTACCTCTGTGGATCCGGCTGACGCCTATGATTGGGTAGATATCAGGGAAACTGGTACACAGCTTTACATTGAAGGTCAGTTTGCGTGGAGTCTGGTAATTCCATTTGACTTCCCTTACTACGGCGAAAGCTTCAACAAGCTGTTTGTGGCTTCCGATGGTTTTATCGGTCTTGATTTCCCTACCAACCAGTTCCCGTTCTACTACAGGGACATTCCTGAAAAAGGGGACTACGTGAAAGGCATGATTGCGCCTTTCTGGGCCAACTTTGACCCTGACTACTCCAAGGACGGTGGCGTATTCTACCAGATGGAAGAGGATCGCTTTATCGTAACTTGGGAGAACGTGATCATGCACTACCGCTACGACGGAGAGTTCTACTGTACTTTCCAGGTGATCCTTTACAAGGACGGTCGCATCAAGTACAACTACAAGGACATCGACACGCACCACGATGTGGCGGTCATCGGACTGGAAAGCTTTGACGAGACCATGGGGCTGAGCATCAAGAAGGCTTACGAACCTGAGTATGTAAATGAAGACCTGACGTCTTACACCATCTATCCGCCGGCACACAACGTGCAAGCCAACGGAGAGGCCGAGACTTTCAGCTTCAAGGTAGATGCGGGTACCCTATATGAAGGCGCTTACACGGAGCACTTCTACGTGAAGAGCAATGACCCTAAGAGCAAGTCCAAAACGATCAGTGTAAGACTGAATATAACGGGTACACACGGGGCTACCATTGCTGACAGCATTGCCTTCGGCAACGCTTTTATGGAAGAGGGTCTGGCTGTGAAGGAATATATGCAGGACCTGACTGTGGAAAACACAGGTACCAAGGAGATTGCCATCAAGGGCTTCCATTTCAGTGAGGGTGTGTACAAGAACACTGCCAACGGACTGGAACTGCTTAGAGATTCAGGCTATTCGTTCTCTTACGGGCTAAATGCTGACAAGGACTTCTCTTACTCTTACCAGCGTCTGCGCATCGCACCAGGCGAAAGCTACACCTTCCAAGTAAGCTACGAGCCTAACACTATGGGCGTATTGAACGACACCCTTTACCTGCGTATGGACGGCGGTACGGAAACCATCATTGAAGCCATCCCTGTATCGGCAAATGTGACGGCACCTTCCATGATCGAGGCTGACATTGCAGCTGTTTCACTGAATGTGCTGCCTACTGAGCAGAACGAAGGTGACTTCAGCTTCAGCAATGCAGGAGAAGGTATATTGGAGTACAACTTCAAACCTACATGGTACAGAGCGGTAGAAGAAGGCGCAATGGCGACCAATGCCATGAGAATGGCTGATGTCACTGAGTTCACGGCAGATGCCAAGTCGTTTATCCAGGCTGCGCCAAGCAGTGCGGTGGCCACCATGGCAACAGCTGCAGAGGCGGAAATGATGAGCTTCACCGACTCCATCCATTACGCTGATGACTTGGGCCCTGAGGAAAAGGCTTACCGTTCAGGTCTGCATGGCACGCAGGTATTCAATGCCACCAGGTACAAGGCAGGAGAGGCAGGTTTTGCCCTGACACACTTCCGCAACTATGTTTACAACGAAGGTTTGCCAGAGGCGAGCCTGAAGGTACAGGTTCGAGTAGGTGGCACCACACCAAATGAGGCGACGATTGTACACACACAGGAGTTTGAGGTGATGGGCACTGAAAAAGGTGCTTGGCAGCTCTATGAGTTTGATCACACCACGTTTGTAAACCCGAACGAGTACTTCTTTATCGTACTGGAGTATGACGAGCGCCTGGACTACCCGCAAGGGGTTTACGACATGGGTTACAATGCCGACAACGGGGAGTTCTTCTACTCAGACAATGGCGGACAGTCCTACAAGGTAACCGGTCTGGGTATCCAAAGAAGAATCCGTGTCCTTTCGGATGCGTCATTCGACTGGCTGACCCTGACACCGGAGAGTGGTGAGTTATCTGGCAGCAGCAAAGGAATGTTCACTTGGAACACAGATGCTGCCAAAGCCATCCCTGGTCACAACTCGGCAAGGGTACTGGTCATCAACAACGATCCGCATGCAACTGATTCTGTTGCTTTCAATGTGGATATGTACGTCAACAGGGCGCCATACTTCACCAATCCGGTGATGGTGGATACTGTCTTTGAAAACACACCCGCTACTATCGAGCTGATGATCAGAGACTATGAAGGCGAAGCGCTTCAGGTATCACTGGCAGAGGACAACGGTTTCGCTTCCATTGACTGGAATGCGGAAACTGGTATGGCGACAATCAACGTAGCGGCAGATTACGAGGCAGCAGGTGACTACACCCTGACTGTCGTGGCAGCAGATGCCAACGGCCTGCAGACCTCACATGAGGTAATGATGCATGTGGTGGACGTGAACAGATTGCCGGAAATCACGATGGAAAACATCAGCTTCCCATTCTGGAGTGAGTATGTGATCGACCAGTCGCTGTTTACAGATGGAGACGGTGATGCGCTGGACATTGATGCGACTATCAATACTGGTGATACTGTAGCACAGGTTGTCATGAGAGGAAATGAAATGGTGATCCTGCCATTTGCACAAGGCACTACTACCCTGAACCTGATGGCAACGGACAACCGTGGCGATATGGTGAGCAAGTCAGTAGAGATAACTGTTTCAGGCAACAATGCCCCTGAAGTAGCGAACCTGATCGATGAGCAAAGCGTGTTCCTGGAAGACAAAACATTTGCTGTTGACTTCTCAGATGTATTCATGGATGCCGACGGTCATGTACTGGCTTACACCGTAAGCGTTTCTGACTCATCAGCAGTAGACTTTGTACAGACAGTAGACAACCGAATCATCTTCACACTGAATGAAGCTACTCAGGTAGAGGTTTCAATCACTGCCAATGATGGTTATACTTCAACATCAACTCACTTTATGCTGACTGTCAATCTGCCACTGGCAATTGACGAAGAACTGGCTGCCCAAATCGGACTGAGCAACTACCCTAACCCGGTAAGCACTTCAACTACCTTCAGCTATAGCCTTGTAAAAGGTGGCAATGTAGCAATTGAAGTAACGAACCTACAGGGAATGGTCGTAAAAACGATCGAAGTTGGCGACCAAAGTGTTGGCGAATACAAATCAGAACTCCAAGCAGATGCATTGCCTGCAGGTATGTATATCTACAGCCTGAAACTGAATGGCAAAGTAGTAAGCACTGGAAAAATGATTAAAAGATAATTTTTAAGACTAACACAGACACTTACTTAATAAACCATGAGTCACCCCGGATAGACCGGTGGTGGCTCATTTTTTTATACCCTACCCCTTGACAAATGATACAAAAAGAACAACACAAAAAAACCTATAGAAACAAACCAATATTATCCCCAACATTCCCGGCCTTGGAGCATGAGCGTCAAGAACTCGACCGACAGAGGCGTAAAAAATACTGCTGCCTGAGCGAAGCGAGTTTCAGCATTTTTAGCCAAAGGAAGAAGAATTTAGACAATACGCCATAGCTTTGATTTTTTGGTTCTTTTTCCTTGATGAAAAAGAACAGCAAAACAACACCTAACACACAGTAGTAACAAAGCAAAATACGCAGAAACCAAGAATACAAAGATCCATGAACTCATGCATTGTATATAATGTTAATTAAGCACCTACAAAACAACATATCCAGTAAAACCAACGCTTCTCACTCCTATTGTAATGACTTGTTCAAAGTAAATAGCACATAAATGAAGAAGAGTGTACTACTGTTTAAAGCACTTCGGCATATAAGCCACACTAGAGTCCAAAACAAGCCCAAAACTCATATTGGTTTACCATATTTCTCCCACCCTATTTCTAATTGCTCAACCATGAATAAACACATTTTACTGACGTTGCCTCTTTGCTTGATAATTCAGCTATTTGCCTCACTACATACACATGGACAGGACAAACCCAATGTGGTGATTATCGTAATGGACAACCTTGGTTGGGGAGAAATCGGTGCTTATGGTGGCGGCATCCTTCGCGGTGCAGAAACCCCACACCTGGATCAACTGGCAAAAGAAGGAACACAGCTACTGAACTTCAATGTAGAACCTCAATGTACCCCCAGTCGCTCAGCCCTGATGACGGGCAGGCATCCAATTCGATCTGGAACAACCAAGGTAGTATGGGGACTCCCATACGGACTGGTAAGTTGGGAAAAGACCATCGCCGAACTGTTTTCCGATGCAGGGTATGCTACAGCCATGTATGGCAAATGGCACTTGGGGGATATGGAAGGAAGGTTCCCTACAGATCAGGGGTTTGACGAATGGTACGGTATAGCCAATACCACTGATGAGTCCGAATATACCTCACAAACAGGTTTTGACCCCAAGGTGGTAAGTCCACCACAGATACAGCAAAGTACCAAGGGTAAAAAGCCACAACCGGTTAAGGAATATAATGTGGAAACAAGAAGAACCATTGACGCTGAACTGACCCAAAAATCCATTGACTTTATAAAGCGGCAAGTAGACAAGAAGAAGCCCTTCTTCCTCTATCTGCCTTATACACTGGTACACCTGCCGACCTTGCCCCACCCTGACTTTGAAGGTAAGTCAGGAAACGGGACATGGGCAGATGTACTTATGGAAGTGGACCATAGGGCCGGACAAGTGCTAGATGCCATTGATGACCTGAATATCAGAGACAACACCATTGTCATTTGGATGAGTGAGAATGGGCCGGAAGAAGCACCCAACTGGTTTGGTACAGCAGGCTACTGGAGAGGACACTACTTCACTGCCCTGGAAGGTTCACTCCGTACACCATTCCTGATCCGCTGGCCTGGCAAGATACCAGAAGGCGTTAAAACCAATGAAATGGTACACATGGTCGACATCATGCCTTCATTGGCAGAAGTGGCAGGGTATCAAGTACCATCAGACCGGAAAATCGATGGCGTAAACCAGCTCCCACTGCTAACAGGAAAAACAAAGGCCTCTGCCAGAGAAGGATTCCCTGTCTACAATGGCGACGATATGTTTGCCTATAAGTGGCGCAACTTCAAAGTGCATTTCATCAAGCAGGAAAGCATGTTTGACACCCCTGTCAAACACAATTTCCCAAGAGTACACAACCTAATACGTGACCCCAAAGAGTTGCATGGCATAGATGGTGGAGGACGAGAAACAGGCGCCCAAAACCTGACTTGGGTATTACCCGCTGTCACCAAGGAAGTACTCCAGTTTCAGAAGACACTGAAAGAAGAACCCCCAATCCTGCTAGGGACACCAGAGCCTTATGTTCCAAAAAGTAAGAAATAAACAGGAGTTACCTATGTGTTGCTCAATACGATTTACGAACCATAGATTATATAAAACTAACCGTCCTTGGAGCATGGGCGTTAAGAATTCGACAGACAGAGGCGTAAAAAATGCTGCTGTCTGAGCGCAGCGAGTTTCAGCATTTTTAGCCGAAGGAAGACGAATTTAGCCCAAGCTCCACAGCCTTGATTTTTTGGTTCTTTTCCATCAAGGAAAAAGAACAACACAAAACACATCTATAATGGATTATATGAAAACAGCCCTCAAATCATGGACAGCAAGCCTACTCATATGCCTGCTACTATGCTGTTGCTCCACTTCCACCAATACCGATCAACAGGCACAACAGCAGGAAAATACACCAACCGCACAGCAAGATCCCCTGCCATCATGGAATGAAAACAACACCAAACATGCCATCATTACCTATGTGGAAGAGATTACCGACAAGAACAGTGGAAACTTTATCCCTGAGCTGGACCGCATCGCTACCTTTGACAATGACGGTACCTTGTGGAGCGAACAGCCTATCTATTTCCAGCTATTTTTTGCCATGGACAGAGTCAAAGCCATGGCAGATGAGCACCCTGACTGGAAAAACAAGCAACCATTCAAGGCTGTACTTGACAACAACAGGCAAGAACTAATGAAGCAAGGGGAAAAAGGCATTCTCGAAATTGTAATGAATACCCATGCAGGCATGACCACTGAGGAGTTTGAAAAAGAAGTGAAAAATTGGGTGGCAACAGCCGAGCACCCCATCAAAAAGAAGCGCTATACAGAACTCGTCTATCAGCCCATGTTGGAACTACTCCAATATCTAAGAGCAAATGGTTTCAAAACCTTTATCGTATCCGGTGGCGGAGTAGACTTTATGCGTCCTTGGGTAGAAGAAGTCTATGGTATCCCTCGTGATCAAGTAGTCGGCAGTACCATCCAAGTCAAGTATGACTACAACAACGGAAAACCTGTAGTAAGAAAACTAGCAGAAATCGACTACATCGATGACAAGGATGGCAAACCCGAATGCATCCATAAGTACATTGGGCGCAAACCTGTTTTTGCCGCAGGCAACTCTGACGGCGATTTACAGATGCTCAGGTGGGCAGATGCCAACCCCTACAAGAGCTTTCAGCTTTACGTTCACCACACAGACTCCACCAGAGAATGGGCTTATGACCGCCAATCACACATAGGACAGTTCGACAAGGGACTCGACGAAGCCAAGGAAAAAAACTGGACCTTGGTGGATATGAAAAACGACTGGAAAGTCGTATACCCCTTTGACAAGTGACAACCTAAAGACAACAATGAAACAACACCATACCCAAAATCCGATCAACAGGTAAACGGGTATTTCAGTCTGTGTTGATTATTGGTTTCAGCCTTATGGATATATTCCATAAGGCTTTTTTTCTGCCCCCTCTCTAACCTACAGTCCCTCCCTCCTGTTATTTAGCTCAGCAGCGTCTACTTTATCAGCCTAGCCCAAGACGATCACTTTATCCTGAGAGGCAAACAGAAAGTAGCCGCCATTATCCGCTCCCTGCAAAAGCAGCCAGCAGTATTGAGGCAAGTACTTAAAGCAAGAGAGGTGTAAAAAAAGCCACTTCACCGTTCTTAATAAAAAGTTTAACACCACCGTACTTCTGTTTTTTCTAGCACTCATAGCCTCAACTGTAGCAATAACAGTTGAGGTTTTTATATGGTTTGGAATAAAAGTTCTTCGGACAAGCTTGCTTGTTTTATTACATGATTGAATCACAGTATTTCAAAGCCATTTGAAATCATTCTGATAACTCAACAGATAGGTACCGATCACATGAGTATTAAAGTATTGCAACGGTGTAACAAGAGGAAGGAAAGAACTAGCTTTGTTAAGTTATAAGATGTACAATTCCTGATATTCTTTTGTGTTGATTATGCATTAACTCAAATTATTCAATATACAGAGAATTGGTACAGAAAATCCTTCCAATAGGCAGTAGAGTCATCCCCCTAGATAGGTTGTTTGTTTGAATATATTTTTAAATTCTCAAACCCTTTTCAAGGGTTACGGAATTATTGTTTAACCTTAAAAATTTAGAAAATAGTGAACGAAATTAGTTACAAGATCTGTGTCAATACTAGTGGGAAATCCCATGGTGGTACAGATGACAAAGTCTTTATGATTATTTGTGGTGACAAGAATGTATCCAAGGAGTTTCGCTTTGATACACCCAAGGACAACTTTGAAGGAGGCAAGGATATCATAAACGCGACTATTGGTAATGCTTGGTTTGCCAGCGAAGACCTTGGGAATGTTTATGGAGTGAGTGTACGTATGGAGGGACATGATGGCTGGTGGCTGAAAGGGATATCGATTGAGCGAAAGGAAGGTCATGACACAAAAGAATATAACTTCCCATTTGACGGATTTCTGGGAGAAAAGGGGGACGGACCAGGAGTCTATGAACTACCCAAAGAAAGAAAAAGTGTTTTTCTCTGGAAAGATGGTGTTGTACCTAAAGAGGCTGACGAGGGAGCAGAGATAATGATGGAAGTGGATAGAGACTACTTCGTTCAGGATCGCAGAGGGGTCAACTCAGGTACCAACGAATATAACTATAGCATCTCAACCGAGATTAGCGCTGAGAAGATATACGAAAGTATCAAGAAGACCTCCAAAACTGTCAAGACAGAATTTATCATGGAGTCAGGTAAGTTGTGGACACCAAAAGTGAAGTTTGGCATAGGGGTTTCTATCTCAGAAGAAGAACAGACAAAGAATGCCAACCTTGTTAAGGGAAGTACCACTGTGACAGATCAATTTACCATCGAAGTACCGGTAAATACGCTATATATAAGGAAAACCAGGGTGCTGATGAAAATGAAAAAGGTCACCCTTAAAGCAAACGACAGCTATTTCGATGCCTATATCAGTTTGTCAGTAGAGAAACTCAACTACGACATTAAAGAGTGGAGCTACAAGGCTGGCGAAGAAGTCAAGGAAAAGGAAGCCGTTGATATTCTCAACAGAGTTGTTAGTGTCACTGGATAATGTACAAATATACAATCCTATAAAAAGGGTGTCACAACTCTTTTTATAGAGTCAAATTTAGATGCTGTCCAAATTTCACCTCATAGCAGCCCCCTCCTTGGACATCCACAACCTTCTAAAGCATTGACCTATTTGAGGCTATCTCAATGCCTACGTCTACATCCTTTAATTTCCAACACCAACTTATTCTCACTGGGTTAGTAGCTCGTTTGCAAGATGTGCCCCAAAAAAAGAGTTGACACTTTTCGCAGATGTCTGCTCATTACCCCAACAGAGAATATAACAATCTTAACCTAGTTTCAACGAAATCCTGAGAAAGTGGATTTCTAAACCCTAACAAGAATTCTAAACATGGAAAATTTATCTATTATCTACAAAGGAGCACACTCTAACAACCTCTACACAGCTTATTATGATGGCGCTAAATGGCATGGCGACACGCCAATCAGTGATGAGCCAGGAGGAATCAGCCCTGAGTCCAATTACAATCCTGGAACAGTAGTTTTCAACAATTGGCTGTACTTAATATACAAGGGGGCAAACTCGAATGAACTTTATTCATCATGGTATAATGGTACAAAGTGGTCAGGCAATATTAAAATCAGTGATCAACTGGGAAATATCAACCCTGAATCAAATTATTGCCCCAACGCCGTAGTCTATAAAGGGCTGTTATTTATAGTCTACAAGGACCCTCATTCCAATGATTTATATTCAGCATGGTTTAATGGAACCACTTGGTATGGCAACACCAAGATCAGTGACCAACCTGGAGGCATTAGCCCTGAGTCCAATTACAATCCTGGAATGGTGGTGTATAACAACCGGTTATATATCATCTATAAAGACGCCCATTCTGATGAGCTGTTTACGGCTTATTTCGATGGTTCAGCTTGGTATGGCAATACCAAGATCAGTGACCAGCCTGGAGATATTGACCCTGAATCAAACTATAGCCCTGGTACAGCTGTATTTGACAATAAGTTATACCTAGTCTACAAAGGGGCCCATTCCAATGAATTGTTTACAGCTTATTTCAATGGAACGACGTGGTATGGCAATACCAAGATCAATGACCAGCCTGGAGATATTGACCCTGAATCAAACTACTCTCCAAATGCAGAAGTTTTTGATAATGATTTATGGATTGTATATAAAGGAGCCCATTCAGATGAGTTGTTCACGGCTTATTTCAATGGAACGACGTGGTATGGCAATACCAAGATCAATGACCAGCCTGGAGACATTGACCCTGAATCCAACTATAACCCATCAGTATGTACTGCTGCCATCTCCCCTAATAGCCAGGCCAGATGGATGGAGCGCCTAACAGACTCCACTTTAATTTCTGCCATAAATATACCTGGCTCCCATGATGCTGCAGCAATCAACACTTCCATTACGACCCCGTATGCATGCCATAATTACTCCATATCAGATCAGCTGGAGTTTGGGATAAGGTTGCTAGATGTCCGTATCAAAGTGGAAGAGAAGAATGGCTCCTACACATTTACGACCTGCCATAGCGACATCGGATTGGGTATAGGGATGAATACCTACCAATCATTAGTATCATTGCTAGATGAGTGTACTGCTTTCTTACACACCAACCCTTCAGAAGTAGTCCTCATGTCCCTTAAGGTGGATGACTGGAGCAATACAACGGATAAGAGTCAAGCAGAAACAGCATTGACTGAATTGGTGAATCAATACCCTATTTCCTCATCAGAGAGTATTCCGAGTTTAGGGTCTGTACGTGGCAGGATATTCTTGTACAATAGAATCAATACTCATCTCTCTTTGGGAGTACCCATACATTGGAGCAACAATACAGCAGGCAGTTATGCTGACAATGTTACTCATCGAAGGTATCAAGTCTATGTCCAAGATAAATACGAGGAATTATCTACATTTGGTCCACAAGCCGAGAAATTCGAATTGGTTACACTTGCCTTTTCCAATAAACAAGAAGATGAGGTTGTATGGAATTTTGCCAGTGCCACATGGTTTGGGTTTGGAGTGTACATAATGGGAGATTTATTGAATTACTTTGGTGCTAATGAGGCAAATAACCGGTTAGCGAAATTTGGATGGACATTATTTGATTTCCCTTTCAACTCTTATAATACCAATATTTACTCAGCAATGAGTATCGTTTCTCTTATCATAGATTCAAACTTTGGTTACTCCAACTATCCGGATAAGTTTAAAGTTGTAAATGACGGGCATGATTCTAGTATATAAGAGCGTCTGAGAGAATATTGTCAGGCGTTGAGAAGATCAAGAAATGCTTAAAATAAATGTAGGAATCGGTGCTGATAGTTTTCGGCACCGGTTTTCTTTTTTATATAGTTTACGAAAGCTTGCCAATAAATCCCTAGCATAAAAAGTACTTGGATCTCACATATCAAATTTAGCCAATACCCGAAAGCTTTTTCATTTGTAGAGTTTGTTCAAATAGCTTTAAGGTTATCTTAAATAAAGCTACTACAAACCACATAGATATCCCTGAAAATGATGATTTTAAAATCACATCAGAAGTAACTTCAAAACAAATCCTTCACTCCCATCACCTATACACCCAAGCATTGATAAGTAAGATAAACCAATCCCAAAGGGATTCAATAATAATAGCTCCAGACAGAAATCTGGAGGCAGATAAATGTCATATGTTCCCAACTCCATAGGAGTTGAACTTCAATTTTGATGTAACATGTACAACCACTATAGACCTGAGTCTATCAGTACTTATACCCAAGATCGTAGTGATAAATAATTTATTCAGCAAAATATACCTACCACGAAGGGGGGTAAATACATCAGCTATGGCTGTTGCACGCGCGATTATCCCATCGAAAAGGAGATGACATTTTTTAAGCCCTATGAGGGCAATATATTCGAAGATAAACTCCTAACTCACTAGAATTTTTCCCATCACCCCATAGTTCACATTAATGTTAGAAGTGATCCCAGTAATTATTCCCACTCAAAACACGCTTTTCAAACTAAAAACAGAACCTTCACCCTCTATCAGCTAAGCTAACTAGCTCACAACTCCTTCATTAACCCCGTGATAATCTCCACCGAGGGTAGATAAATAAAGTGTACACTTTAGTACAAAACTTAAAATGAAATTTGGACAAAAGAAAGAAAAACTTAGTTTGCAACCATACAACTACCTTACTGACAGCTGATTGTGGAACACTATAACAAAGAGTCAGTCAAGCAGATGGAAAAAGCTAAATATGGATTAACCATAAGAAACCCCAAAGGGAAATACCCATTTTCATTTGCTATAAAAGACATCACTATATGCAATCAATAAACGCAGACAAAGAGTAACACCTCTATTGAGTTAACTATGTTATGGATTGCAAGTGTTTGAAAATAAATATTATCATTGCTGTTTCAACTTATTTGAAAAGAGGAATTTAATACCATCATCTTTCATTGTAAACTTTATCTACAATAGTGAAACTTGATAAGTTGGATACAATCGACAAAAATGAAACAAACGATATAGCTAATACTGTTAGCCCCAAATTAATTTGTAAGAAATGAGCACATTGAAAATGAGAATCAGACTAACATTCGTCCTGCTAATTATTACTCATGCAGGTTTTGCACAAAACTACTATCGCAACTGGACTGAACAGGTAGAGAACCAAAAGAAATACATCGCTTTGGTAATTGGAAACAGCCAGTACTCTAGCCATAAACTGCTCGAAGAACCTGTTCAGGCTGCAACTAAACTGGAAAGTACATTGATCAACCAGGGATTCGATGTAATGGCAGGTAGGGACCTGAACAGAAAGCAGATGGTAGCCTTGCTCAATGACTTTTCTAATATTTATGTAGACTACCAGTTCGCCCTCATACTATATATGGGGCATGGCTTTGCCGTAGAGGAGCAAAACTTCTTGGTTCCTATTGATGCCAACCCTCCTTCAGAAGACGAGATGGTGATCGAAGCCATAGACATGGCATATATACTCAAGAAGCTGGACAAGACCAATGTCCCAAAATCACTGATCCTTAATGCATCCTATACCAACCCTTTCTTGCAAAACTGGAATAAGCAAAAGGTAAAATCAGAATCCCCTAATGCATTCGCTGACTTCAATGCACCTACCAATACTGAAATCTTGTTGACCTTCCCTTCACAAAGCGAGAGTGGTTACCATAACCCTTTTGTCGACTATTTCATCAGTGAGCTAAATCAGGATAGCTGTTGGGAAGACATTCAAAAAAATATTAGCAACAACCTTACTGAAGAGAATCCAAGTCTTACTCCTGTTAAATACGGACGGCTGTTGAACAAGGTATGTTTTGAAAAAAACAATGTAACAACTGAAAAGCAGGCAAGTCAAATTGAAGAATGGAACCAGAAAGGGGATAATTATAGGCATGGTAAAAATGGTATAACCAAAGACACCCAAAAGGCGATAGAGTGGTACACAAAGTCAGCAAACCTAGGGGATACGGATGCACAACTCATTTTGGGAATCATATATTACAATAATAAAGACTATCAGCAGTCTTTCAGTTGGTTTACAAAGTCTGCAGCACAAGGCAATAAGGATGCCTGTTTATGGTTGGGCAAATTGTATGTATATGGTGAAGGAGTTGAAAAGGATGCAGAAGCTGCTTATATGTGGATTGAAAGACCTTTTGACAAGGAAAAATCGGAAGAACTCTATGAGCTAGGATTGGAATACTTTAACTATGGAATGGATGATTATCGATTTATGAGTAAGTCGGTATATTGGTTAGAGAAAGCCGTTTCCAAAGGGCATTTAAATATTGAAATAGCATTTTGGTTAGGAGCAACTTACGAGTCAGGTATTAATTTACCCATAGACTATAAGAAAGCATACTTTTGGTATGAACTTGCGGCCAAACAAGACGATCAAAATGCATTTTCTTGTTTAGGAGATATTTGCTACCGAGGTATAGATGTTCCCCAAGACTACACAAAAGCATTCTACTGGTATGAGAAAGCTGCGAACAAGGGCGATGCCAATATACAAGCCAAAATTGGAGATATGTACTATGATGGCAAGGGTGTGAAATCAAGCTTTGACAAGGCGATAGAATGGTATGAGAAGTCTGCCAAGGGAGGGAGTGCAGTAGGCCAATACAGGTTGGCTACTAGCTGTTTCCAACTGGGTCAGGACTATAAAAAGGCCATCAAATGGTATACTGCTTCTGCCGAACAAGGATACAAGGACGCCCAAAACACACTGGCAATCCTCTACTATACAGGTCAAGGAACATCCCAGGACATCGAAAAAACCCTTTACTGGGCCAAGCTGGCAGCAGAACAAGGACAACCCGAAAGTCAATACCTTTTAGGAGTCCTATACTATCAAGGTACTGGTATTGCTAAAGACCTCCTTAAAGCATTTGATTGGTTTGTAAAAGCAGCGAATCAAGACAATGTTGAATCCCAAAAAATACTGTCAAAAATGTATTGGATAGGAGAAGGTGTTGCCCAAGATGAAAATAAGGCTTTATTCTGGGCTCAAAAAGCCGCAGAGCAGGGGGATATGATCAGTCAATACAATTTGGGAGACATTTACGCCTATAGCAACAGCAGCTCAATACAAAACCCTAAAAAAGCGCTTCACTACTATCACCTGTCTGCAGAACAAGGGCTAGCAGCAGCACAACACAAACTGGGGAAAGCCTATTATAACGGCTCATTGGGAGCCAGCATAGATGCGGATAAAGGCAGGTACTGGTACACCAAAGCCGCAGAACAGGGCATTGTCGATGCACAGTATGAGCTAGGTGCTTGGTATGTGAAAGAAAGAAACCGTAAGAAAGCAAAATACTGGTACACCAAAGCTGCAGAGCAAGGGCATAAATTGGCAATGTATTATGTAGCGGATATGCATGTCAAGGACAAAGAATTTGAAAAAGGCAGGTACTGGCACAAAAAATCATGTGAAAATGGTAATAGTTTTTCTTGTTCAGCACTTGAACGTCAAGACCAGTGGTAATGTCACAGGCACAATCAAATAAGATAAGAGTAGTCGCCTCCATAATCCGCTCCCTGCAAAAACAGCCCGCAGTACTAAGGCAAGTACTTGCCGCTAGGGAATCATAAAACCAAAACGCCTGCAAGAATGACTTGCAGGCGTTTTGGGTTTCAGATAGCAGCTAACGAACCTATCTACACAGTTATCTCCCACTCACTCCAGGCTTCCGGCGGGCATTCGCAGCCAACCCACCCACAAAACCCATCAGGTCTGCTTCTGCCGTTCGCCTACAGCCTTTCGTCCCAATTGCAAGTACCAACGCAATACCAGATAGCTACACATCAGAGTTTCCTCGAAGCAAACTTTTTCAAAATAAATCTGATTATCTATACAAATAAACGTTAGCCTTAAACGGACAACTATGATACAGCTGAATGTAACATGCTATCAGAAGGAGCAAGCCAATATGATTGCAAGCTTCCTCCTTGAAAACAAACTCGTCATATCAGTCAATATGATGGAAGTCAAAAGGTTTGAGAAAAAGGATGGTGAGGTGATTTCCTTAACAGCCTACAAACTGATAGGAAAGACAAAGGCACTGCTATTTGACAAAATTGATAAGCAATTAAGGGAGTTATACCCAGATAATGTACCTGAACTCTATTCTGTTGCTATAGTAAATATGGATTGGGAACAGACAGAACAGTTGGTAGAAGACACAGAAAAAGTCTGAAAGACTCTACCAAACATTTTTCAAGTGCTTTACTCCTGTACTTACCTAGGTGTATTGGTAATTATCTTTGATGTTTTTTCCAAGATACGTGTAAGCAGCACCAAAACCGCTCAATGTTTTGAAATAAGATTTTCCAGTTTAGGCTAAAAGAATCATTCTACCCTTAAATCAAAACGCCCATCTCTTACACGAAGCGTATCACCCGTATGGGTCAAGGCATCAAAAGAGAATGTACCAGCCACAACCTCTTCATCCATTCTTAGCATTTTAATAGTTAAGGTATAGGCATCTCTAAATACTAACTCATGTGGTCTTCCAATTACATCAGCACCTAGCGAATCTTTACTATAAAAGTAATAAAAGGCATTATTCCCATATTCTTTATTTTCTTCAAAAACACCTAGGTTTCCATCTTTCCAAGAAAACGTTTTCTCCTTTCCAACCTCAACCTCATCTCTTAATAATTGAAGGTGAAGTTCCTGATCAGAGTTTTTATCTCTATGTCCAACAATCCCCACAAATTTATCTGTTAGATAGGCATTCCTATCTACCTGAAAAAAAGCAGTACAGCAGGGCTCCCAATTTTCTCCATCAATAGTACAGGCTAATATACCTTTACCTTCAGTGGTAATCTCAGGCAATTCAGGATCAATTTTATCGATTTCACAGGTACTGGCTCCAAGCAAAATACTAGACAGCAGCAAAACAAACTTAAGTCTTCTCATATATTCTTGATATTAACATTTCAGTTTTAATGTTGTCCAAAAAATTTGAGTCATTGGATAGATCTTGAAAAGTTATTCTACTCTCAGGTCAAAACGCCCATCTCTTACATGAAGCGTATCGCCCGTATGGGTCAAGGCATCAAAAGAGAATGTACCAGCCACAACCTCTTCATCCATCCTGAGAATTTTGACTGTCAATCTAAATGCATCCCGATAGAGTAATGCATGCGTTTTTTCACCTCCATTAGCAGCAATAGAATCTTCATGATTATAATAATAATGAGCACTATTCCCTTCATTTTTGTTTTCGGACCATATACCTAACTTTCCATTCGACTTTAAATAAGTCACTTCCTCCCCAATATTTATTTCTGACCTTAATAGTTGAAAAGCTAAAACTTCATCTGCAGACTTTTGTTTCTGTCCAACAATCCCCACAAATTTATCTGTTAGATAGGCATTCCTATCTACCTGAAAAAAAGCAGTACAGCAGGGCTCCCAGCTTTGACCATTAATGGTACAAGCAAACGTCCCCTTACCCTCAGTGGTTACTTCTGGCAGCTCACCTGGTTCAAGGTTGTCAGTATTACAGCTAATAAGTAAAAGCCAAGGAATTAATAAAAAAGTAAGCTTTTTCATTTGTAGAGTTTGTTCAAATAGCTTTAAGATTATCTTAAATAAAGCTACTACAAACCACATAGATATCCCTGAAAATGATGATTTTAAAATCACATCAGAAGTAACTTCAAAACAAAACCTTCACTCCCATCACCTATACACCCAAGCATTCATAAGTAAAATAAACCAATCCCAAAGGGATTCAATAATAATAGCTCCAGACAGAAATCTGGAGGCAGATAAATGTCATATGTTCCCAACTCCATAGGAGTTGAACTTCAATTTTGATGTAACATGTACAACCACTATAGACCTGAGTCTATCAGTACTTATACCCAAGATCGTAGTGATAAATAATTTATTCAGCAAAATATACCTACCACGAAGGGGGTAAATACATCAGCTATGGCTGTTGCACGCGCGATTATCCCATCGAAAAGGAGATGACATTTTTTAAGCCCTATGAGGGCAATATATTCGAAGATAAACTCCTAACTCACTAGAATTTTTCCCATCACCCCATAGTTCACATTAATGTTAGAGGTGGTCCCAGTAATTATTCCCACTCAAAACACGCTTTTCAAACTAAAAACAGAACCTTCACCCTCTATCAGCTAAGCTAACTAGCTCACAACTCCTTCATTAACCCCGTGATAATCTCCACCGAGGGTGGATAAATAAAGTGTACACTTTAGTACAAAACTTAAAATGAAATTTGGACAAAAGAAAGAAAAACTTAGTTTGCAACCATACAACTACCTTACTGACAGCTGATTGCAAAACCCAATAACAAAGAGTTAGTCACACAAACGACAAAACCACTTAGAGAGTCATCCATATTGCAGGAGATATGATTTTTAAAAGTAACGCTACTGATACTGATTTACCCCATTAGAGAACATGGGGTTACCTATAGCCAAAGATTAAAAACAAGCAGATCACAAATTATCATTGAACTACTATGACAAAGCTAAAACTACTATTCACCTTACTATTAGCCTTGATGGCTATAAAGAGTAAGGCACAAGACGAAATACACAACATCACCAATGTACCTATTGATATTCCAGGTAGGGATAGACTAGTAGGGTTTGTAGACTTCAAGGCTAAAGCTTTTTGTGGCGGTGAGCCTCGCATAAAAATGGCAGTGACCAGGGTCGTAATCGAAGGGGTTTGGATCAACGATTCCTATTACGATGAAGATGATATTGATGGGTTTACATTTCCAATGGAGGCGACATCTGGCAACCTGTATTTAAGAGGTGACCTATCATATGATATACGCCAAACCCCTATCCAAGAAGGTTCTATAACAGTCGGTTTAAAAGGATTTCTCGATTGGATATTGATCAAGGAAGGTACCGCTCCCCATGAAATGTCATGCTCAGAGTGGCAGACCTATGCGAATAAATACCTCCTAAATTTTTCACATCGCTTAGAAGTGTTTAAAGAAGAGTGTCTAAGTAGAAGCGGCAGCAACGCCTGCTTGCTTTCTGAACTAAAAGATGCCATCAAGAAGCTGGAAAGCTCCGACTCATATTTAGAAAAGTTAAAAGATGATTTCAGGAATGCTACTACATCCAGTCAATTGGAAAGTATCATCCAAAAGATAGATTCATATAACTGGTCGAAGTCTGCCCCTGCCTTTTCTCACGCTCCTGCAGACCTGGCTAAAGAACTAAAGGAGGAAGTGCAGTATAAGTTAAACGGTCTCTTGGAAGAAGAGAAGGACAAACAGCAAAGTACATCCCTAGATATGGCAGCCGGAAGTACAGTGGCATTTAAATCTGAAAAGAAGGAGTCGACGAAAACAGATTCTAAAAATACTGCTGCCAAACCCAAAGAAAAAAAGAAACAGTCGTCTCCCACAACTACACTGGACTATGCATATAACCTAAAGGCAAAAGGGGATATGGCTATGAAGAGGGGTGATTATAAATCTGCTGCTGAGTACTATAAAAATGCCCAAAAGCTTGGCTACCCCATGCCAAAGGAACTAATAGAGTCCGCTACTGCTGCACACATAGGCACATCCTTAAATACTTTCTTTGACGGCCTCCCAGACCCTTCAGACTCAAAAGCCAGTGTATATTTAGGATATGAGTCAGACAATTATAGCAATACATATTTATTGGGTGCATCCACAAGAGGTATTTGGGGAAAGGCATTTACGATTAACCCCGACTTTGCCCTCTTTTATTCACAATATCAGGAGGTAGAAAAAGGATTAAATCAAGAGCTTGTAGATTTTAATACATATGGGCTTAGTTTCGATCTGGGAGCTGGTCTAAACATTCCTCTAAATGCAGCAGCTGTTTCTTTTGGTGCAAGCCTCGGAACAAGGCTTGACTTCGGTCCTGAAACACTATTGCTATACGGAAATGGTTATTGGATAGACTTTTCACTTGGCAAACTGATGCTTGGTGTTAAATTCCAAAACTACAGGCAGTACCAATCTGATGATGGAGAAGAGGCTGAAGAAGACTACCTCCACATTGATGATGGTACAGGCGTGATTAAAAGGTTACAGTTCCGGATAGGGCTAAACACATTTTAAGCAGATGTATCATTGAAATCGGAAGTTTTAAAACGCTTCAATGATTTATAGGTTCAACCCCTTTGGAGTTGTGTAAATGAATTTACTTATACCGTAGGCTTTTGCCTACGGCTACCATTATTGAATCCCTTTGGGATTATTTCTCTTACAATAAACATTGTTCCCGAAGGAAACAAGCCATATTAGCTCCGGATGGTAATCCGGATTTTGCAGTGTTCATTATCTCATACCCCTGAAAGGGTTGAACAGGATAACATCATCATTTAGTACATCATAATATGTGAAAGGGTTAAAATAGAAAACCTCTATTCCAATTCGATTCTTGCTTAAACACTTTCGTAGAAGAAAAACGTCCCATCACCTATACACCCAAGCATTGATAAGTAAGATAAACCAATCCCAAAGGGATTCAATAATAATAGCTCCAGATGGAAATCTAGAGGCAGGTAAATATTAGAAGAACCCAACAACTCCATAGGAGTTGAACTCATTTTGATGTAACATGTACAACCATTATAGGCTTGGTTCTAAAGCTGACCTCTAACAATATTGACAAGCATTTTCAGCCTTGCGGAGATATTTCCGCAAGGCTTTTTCATATATCCAACTCCCATCATATATCCATTTTTACTTATATTATTTAGGTCAAAAACTAACATAACCCAACCCACACTTAGCTAAAAGCATGAAATACAAACAAGTATGTTATATATTGGGTGTACCTGACAATGTACATGCAACAGAACATGACCTGATTCAGTTGGCACGCAAAGGACTTACAACAGAACAAGTTGCCCTACTACTGGAGTTTACTGCACTTACTCAATCAGAAATCAACCACATTGTCCCCAACCTCAATATACGACTGACACAGCCACAACAGCGGCTGGATAAGCACCTCTCATCCTTGCTGATCGAGATTGCCATTATTCACGAGACAGGCTACCACCTGTTCAAGTACAGGAAAGAGTTTCAACGCTGGCTACACACCCCACTGATGGTACTTAACAAGGAAGAACCCATCTCACTCCTGGATGGCACACAAGGATGCCGAATTGTCAGCAATATCCTGTACAGGCTCCAGAAGGAAGTAATCATCTAACCATTTTACCCACTAACACTTACTTATGGAAAGCATTATCACCAACCATTTCTACCACCACTACAACAACCACAACTCGCTGACATCCTCCATTGGACTAGCACCCTTGCATACATCCGACAAAAGAAGCGTTCAGCAGGAAGCCATTTACCTCAGACGCCACCTGTATCGGTTCCGCCCCCAGCGCTGGGTGATAGACCTATCCCAATGCAGCATACAACCCTATTCGTTACAGCAAATACAGGACATTCTCACCAACTGGAACCATATACTCAAGCAAACGGGCACACTTCAGGTAGCACTGGTGGTCGAAAACAATTCCGAAGCGCTTTCCTTCGCCTGCAATATAGTGGCAGGCAGCCTCTACTGCCGCAATACCATATTCACCCCCCACTGGTTTGAGCACCTCAACCAAGCCAAAAACTGGATACGCTAACCACTCACAAAAAGGAGAGAATACACAAAAAAACAGCCCCCAATATTTTACCATTGGAGGCCTACACTTTATAAAAGTGATCATATTAGCAAAGATTAATTAGAGGGCTACTGCAAACGAATCAACAATGTTAAGTGATTATACATTACCATGCTAACGCATTAGTGTTTTTCACAATTAACATTCATCGTATTAACAATATTCTCGATGTTCCCTGAGCGTAGCCAAAGGGGTAATTCTTTGGACTTCGCTCAGTCACCGTCATTAACTATAAAATGTCATGATACAATCTATTGTACCTTTTAAATAAAAATAGCCTATTAAAGTAAATGATTAATTGGATACCCGATTAAAAACCTGTCACCCTGTGGCAGGTCTTTTTATCCCCATATCCAATAGCATATCCACCCAACATATTGTATATTATATAAAGTCAAATAGATCCTGCTTGACTTTATCAGTTAGCCCAGCCGCCCTCTACCATAAGGGCGGCTTACCTGTTTAATAGCTTTCCCCCCTAACTAAAAAGAAAAAACCACCCAATAAGCGGGTGGTCAGAAGGTTCAAGTCTCTAATGGGATGAACTCAAAACAGTAAGTGTTGAATAAAGACAGTATTAAAATAACCAATTTCCCATTGATACCATATAACCACCCTCACTTCCCTCAAAACCTCCTATAAGTTCCTTTCAAAAGAATAGGCACGACACCACCCCTTTGAAAACAAACCCCTTACACAATCAAACATTTACATATTTTTTGTGTTATAAGTAGGTAGGGTTTGATTTGACCCCTACCCCATAATGTGTGTATACAGAAGTCAGGCTCCATTACCTGGCTTCTATTTTCACCCACCATTAAACAAGTGTTTAAATAAGCCAATATTTTATTTTGATTGATATAGAGTAAGAAAAGCATGCAGAGTTTCTGCATGTTTTTTTATGTCAAAAATATTGTCTTAAATTATTCCCTAAGTAGTTAACCTTTCATGAGAAAGCGTCTTCACCCCCAATTGTGTTGACGCTTTTTTATTGACACCTAAAGTAATTTTACGCCACAAAAAATTGTTTTAATAGCAGATAAAGAAGAGCACAAGTTTAGCCGCCCCCTATTTATCCACTTCCTTCAGAACCCCTATAGCTCTCTATGGTCGTCCTTACATTATGGCAGGACGACCATTGACAAAAAACCATCGTCCCAAAAAATCGTATATAACTTATACTAGACCCTATTACAATAGGGTGATAAGTCCAGCATACTTATTTAAATAAACTCAGTTGGTTCCCAGTCTCCCATAGCATATATGAGAGACTGTTTTTTATTGAATCCCCCACAAAAAAGCCACCCCATATCAGGGCGGCCCACATGATAGACTCCAGTCTAAAATCACTTTTACATTTGAACGGCACAATGTAAAAGCCCCCTCAATATAAGAAATAACAAGCAATAACAACTCAAAACCAACCACTTAACATACACCATAGATCAAAAACTTCTATCCCCCTTCCACTTAAACATCAACAGGTACTATACCATCAAAACATACCAATCACCAATATTATCCCCCAACATTCCCGGCCTTGGAGCATGGGCGTCAAGAATTCGACAGACTAAGGCGTAAAAAATGCTGCTGTCTGAGCGAAGCGAGTTCCAGCATTTTTAGCCGAAGGAAGAAGAATTTAGCCCAAGCTACACAGCCTTGATTTTTTGGTTCTTTTTCATCAAGGAAAAAGAACAATAGAACCAATACGAAACACCCACTAGTCACAAACCTATACACCTACCCAATACTACCGGCCTTGGAGCATGGGCGTAAAGAATTCGACAGACTAAGGCGTAAAGAAAATGCTGCTGTTTGAGCGAAGCGAGTTCCAGCATTTTTAGCCGAAGGAAAGAGAATTTAGCCCAAGCTACACAGCCTTGATTTTTTGGTTCTTTTTCATCAAGGAAAAAGAACAATAGAACCAATACGAAACACCCACTAGTCACAAACCTATACACCTACCCAATACTACCGGCCTTGGAGCATGGGCGTAAAGAATTCGACAGACTAAGGCGTAAAAAATGCTGCTGTTTGAGCGAAGCGAGTTCCAGCATTTTTAGCCGAAGGAAAGAGAATTTAGCCCAAGCTACACAGCCTTGATTTTTTGCTTCTTTTTCATCAAGGAAATAGAACTAGAAGAGCATATAATAAGCTGTATCTCTCACAACTTGTATTACGAACAAAGTTCTCGTATTCTTTCACAAGCACTACAACACCCATTAAGCCAACCCAAAGCCTCTTTCCTACTCAAAAACAACCGACTCTCCAGCTGTTCAGTCTGCATCCCCTCCATAGCCAAGGAATGCTCAGCCGATAGCTGACCAAAAAGGTTACTGGACATAACAAGCCCATACCGCTTTAACCCCAATTCATGAACAGACGGTATCCACACTCGCTTTTGCCAATCATAAGTCTCCTCCCAACCTCCCATGTAACAGCTCATATCAAACAGCAAACACCGAAGCTCGTACTGGCGCAACAACTCCAATGTCAGTGTACTTGCAGCGATCAGCTCATCAGAAGTCAGCTCAACCCCCACACACCTTACATACAAAACCCCACTATATACATCCGTATGTCCCGTAAAATAAACCTCGCCCAATGAATTTTTCAGTGCCTTATACACCTTATTGGGGGTTGGTAGGTCTCGGTTAGTCACAATACTTTAGGTTAAATAAAAGATAGTTAGCACAAAGAATGCCTCTGCTAATTATAAATGCTTTAGTCAAAATAAGCAGCCACACAAAATTTCCAAAACCAGCAACCCAAAATACTTGTTCTCCCTATAGAGATCCATATGCGCTCATACACTTGAGCCATATGCCCTAATCTCTCATTTACCATAAAGAACACACGCTACCCCTATTGGAGGTAGCGTGTTTTATTCACCATCCATCATTACTTTTGTCTATTGTATTACTATAAAACACACTTACATTTCCCTTTGCCGGAATACACAAACTAACAGAACAAATGAAAGCACTCTCAAACTACTTTATACACAAATACTACCAAGAGCAGCAGCTGATGGTGACAGAACTGATAAAGCCCCCTTTACATCCAGAATCCGCCATCCACTACAATGAAAGGGACCTATCCATCATCTGCTTTCAGCGCAATAACCCACACCTATGGCTTATAGACCTTAGTGAGTACCCAAAATACTCCTCAGACAGCATCATGACAACAGCAGCCGATGCATGGCTGTCCGTTTTTTATGAGTCAGCACTTCAGAAAGTAGCCTATGTTGTGGGAGACTCTCCAAGGTCACCACAATTCACCGATGACATGAAATCCAAAATCACCCGACTGATCAACCAACTACCCATCCAGTTCCAGTGGTTCTCCACCCAAAAGGAAGCCAAGCAGTGGCTATTGTCGTAAAAAAGTGAACAGGTTATAAAACGGTACACCACCACTTTATAACCTGTCATAGATTACTTCTTGCTTGGCTCCAGCTCAGGCAGTTTCACACCTTTCTGGTCCATATATTCTTTTATTTTTTCAAGTGTTCTGAAACGTTCAATCGTCAAAGGCCCTGTAAACACTTCACTTTGTAGTTTTCTTGGAGGGTAATCAATATAACTTTTCATTAAATCCTGAATCGCCTTGTTGAATATGACCAATGTCCAGGTCTTTTCCGTAAAGCTGTTCATAAACAGGTCATACCGCTCCTGAGGGTCTTGCCATATATTATAGATGGCTGGCACTGTTGCGACATACTCCTGATCTCCTCTCCAACCCAATTCCTGACCAGGCATATCACTACCAGCCATCGCACCATTGTCTCCACGGGTATTGAAGACTGCCTTCCAGCGCTCATACCTTACCGCTCCTGGCGAAAGTTCTGTCTCCGTAAAATAGAACCACTTATTACGTAACGGCTCTCCCTCTTTGAAAAGGACATTAGACATATCAATGCTATCAAAAATCATCGCCTTGCCATCCCTGTCCTGTTTCGGTAACTCAATCCCTGCCAGACTGGCAAACGTCGCCATCAGGTCCAAACCGCCCACAATTTCATGGCTGTCACTGCCTGCCTCAATTTGATTTGGCCACCAGGCGATAGCCGGCACCCTGCTGCCACCTTCCCTGTCATTACCTTTTGATCCCCTGAAAGGCGTGTAACCCGCATCAGGATGCACGTCCTGCCATGCACCGTTATCTACTGTATAAATCACAAAAGTGTTCTCATCTATGCCCAGCTCACGTACCTTATCCATGATACGCCCCACATTGTAATCCATTTCCACTACAGCATCGGCATACTTGGTTCTGGCATCTGATTTTCCTTCAAACTGCTTGGACGGCAGGTTGGGCTGGTGGTTCTTGGCAAAGTTGATACTCATAAAGAATGGTTCGCTCCCTTTGGCATATTCCTCCAGTCGTTCGAGTGCCTTGTCTGTCATTTTCATGTCCAGCTCGGCAATATTCTCTTCCGTCACCTTCTCCACTTCCCTTGTCTTGCCACCAGCTTCACCTTCCAAAACACCTGTGGTTACCTTCTTGAAAAATTCGGTCATTTCTGGTGTCATATCCGGATTCCAAGAAGGGAAAGCATAGGTATAAGCATTAAGGTGGTAGAGTACCACATGCTCCATCTTGTCATAGCCATGGGCAATTGGCATAGCATACTCATCTTCACCCAAATGCCATTTACCACAAAAATAGGTTTTGTACCCTGCCTTTTTCAGGACAGATGCCACTGTCCATTCAGCGGCAGGAAGTCCACCTCCCTGTCCTTGGAATGCTACAGTAGTCATCCCACTCCGGTTTGGAATTCGACCAGTCTGCATCGCTGCCCTGCCGGGCGTACAGCTGGGCTGCCCATAGAATGACCAAAATTGCATCCCTTCATTACCAAGGCGGTCAAGGTTCGGAGTCGCCATTCCCCTTCCCTTACCTCCTCCATAGATACCCAAATCCCCCCAACCTGTATCATCCGAAATCAACATGATAATGTTGGGTTTCTTCGGTCGCTCTTTTTTTTGGGCTACAGCTTCCTGTATGGAAATACTGAGTAGGCCTATCAGTATAAATGATAAGAATATGTTTCGCTTCATCATAAAATTGTTTTGCATTGTAAGTAGACTTGATTCATTTAGAAATTACCAGAATACAAAAGGTGGGATAATGGTATAGACCATTAAGAGTATCTCATAACGTTTCGTTACTAATTTGAAAGGCACAGTTATTTTGGGGTAAGCTAAGACAAGGTTGTGTTCACACTGTTATTTGGACTTATTTTACAGGTCTGCCCTCTCCATCAAAATGTAACGTCTTAGTCTTTTTATCTTTCCTGATTGTAACCGTATACATATCAGCTTCTCCCTTTGGCGTTTTCTTGATTACCTCCTTGTCTTTGATAAATGCCCAGCCATTGTAGTTTTCTCCAATATAATTCCTGATAGAAGCCGGTAGTGCTTCATCCGTAATAACTTCCTTATAGTTGACAATGTCTCCCTTATCATCATACACAACTTCCGCATGAGACCTGTCTCCATACAACTTGATCGCATAGTAATGAACTTCCTCGTTAGGGTTGGATTTGCCCCGTACACTGGACACCGTCCATTCATTGACATAGACATCCTCCGGAACAATGGCAATTTCATCCACTACGGCATCAGGAAAGTCTTCTTCAATAGCTGATGTCACTTCTACTGGAACTTCTGTGCTTGCTACTCTTTTGAGAACAACCTGTTCTTCTTGCGCCATTAGAGAATTAGTCAAAAAAAAACCTAATATCAAGGTAAAAGTGAGTGTTTTCATAGTCTTGAGTTTTAATGATGTGAGTGTTATAAGGAGTAGTGCAATAGTCTATATACACCCTGTCTCACCAAATCACTATTTGATGGGAATCGGATACTTCTTCATCAGTTTTTTAATCTTCTTGGGTATGGATTTCTCTCTTTTCTTAGGCTTTTCGTTCGCAATGGTTGTCAAGACCCCTTGCCATTTTAGATCATTGTTTTGCGAGTCATACATATCAACAACCAACGTTCCCTCCAAATAGTCATTTTCACTATAGGTCGTGGTAGCCATACCTCCAGCTCCCATTCCCCAACCCCAACGTGGTCCATACCCCATTCCTCCCATAAAATCAGTATAGGCAGTGGTACTTTCCTTTTTATCAAGAACCAGGTATAAAGCAATCTTCGCATCTGCATCACCTTCAATCAGGGTCATGCCACGTTTGTCAAATTCTGATTTGAGCGCATTCTGAATACGTTCCTTATCAAAATCGTTCAATTGCTGGTCACTGTCCTTCTGCCATCCTTCAAAGGAATAGGTCTTGTACTTGGAGAAATCCGTGTCCTTGTCATAATCGCTTTTTACTTGGGCACTACTTATGAGACTAAAGAATAGTAATACCAATAGAAGCCAGTTAAATTTTATCATAGCAAAGTAGCATAGAGTCAGAGTCACAAATAATTGTACTCCCTAGTTTTGTTGTGGGCTTTGCAGGGAGAGGGTTCTTTAATTAAATGCATAACATAGATCTATAGGGACAGGTTCATTCATTGTTGTTCCCTCCTAAGCTATTTAACCCGCTGTTACCTATCCATCCCACACCTATGGCTTATAGACCTTGGTGAGTACCCAAAATACTCCTCAGACAGCATCATGACAACAGCAGCCGATGCATGGCTGTCCGTTTTTTATGAGTCAGCACTCCAGAAAGTAGCCTATGTTGTGGGAGACTCTCCAAGGTCACCACAATTCACCGATGACATGAAATCCAAAATCACCCGACTGATCAACCAACTACCCATCCAGTTCCAGTGGTTCTCCACCCAAAAGGAAGCCAAGCAGTGGCTATTGTCGTAAAAAAGCAATAGCTCACTTTTTAACACAGCAGGCAACAACTTATCAATAGCATTACCGTATCTTAGCTAATCCAAAACATCAGAAACTATGCTAACATACGTACTATTTGTCATCGGCTTCGTGCTGCTCATCAAAGGAGCTGACTACCTGGTCGAGGGAGCTTCTTCCATAGCCAAACGTTACCAACTTTCCGAGCTGGTCATTGGCCTTACGATTGTCTCCTTTGGCACCAGCATGCCAGAACTGATCGTCAACCTGCTGGCAAGTTTTGAAGGCAGTGCAGAGCTTGCCATTGGTAACGTCTTTGGTAGCAACATAGCCAACGTACTGCTGATTTTGGGCTTCTCCGCTATCGTCCGTCCACTACCCATTCAGCGCAGCATCTACTTCACTGAGATTCCTATCTCACTCGTAGCTACCTTTATGGTAGGCTTCTTGGCCAATGCCAACCTGTTTACAGATGGACAAGGACTTTCTCTTAGCCGGTTTGATGGAGGAATGCTGCTGCTCTTCTTTGCCCTGTTCATGTTTTATATCGCTGTAATAGCACGTTCAAAGGATGAAACCGAAAACGAGGAAGAGGAAATTGCCCTCCTGCCTATGGGCAAGTCACTGCTGTTGATTGGTGCGGGTGTCCTAGGCCTGTTTGTAGGAGGTAAATGGATTGTCGATGGCGCTGTGGTCATTGCCTCTGCACTCGGGTTTAGCGAAACCTTTATCGGACTTACCGTTGTCGCGATCGGGACTTCGCTACCTGAACTGGTCACCTCTGTAGTAGCTGCACGAAAAGGCAAAGCCGATATTGCAGTAGGCAACGTCATCGGTTCCAACATCTTCAACATCCTCTGGATTCTTGGTATCAGTGCCCTGATCAGGCCGCTACCGTTTGACATAGTCAACAATATGGACATCCTGACTGTCATCTTCTCCAGCACTATGCTGTTATTTGCCGTAATCGTGGGTAGGAAACCCCAAATCAGCCGTGCTACCGGCTACTTATTTGTGTTCCTGTACATAGCTTACTTGGTATACCTTGTACAACGAGGGTAGGTAAAATAACGTAAACTATCACTTAGTTTCCACCAATAGAACCTATGCCAAACTAATTGGCAGCATTCATTGGTCAACAGGGTAATCGTGCATACATGATATATTCAGAGTTCCTTTGTCTACCTGAAAGGGCAAGATACAATAGCGATGGATTTCAATCCATCCTATAAACCCATCACTCAGATTAAAATATAAGCTGCTATATCATTTGGCTAAACCCCATATCCCTGACATAGCAAGTCATACAATTTGCAAAAAAATAACAGCTACCTATGTTTCTTGGGTAGCTGTTATTACTTATCCTCCCTACAGAGCATACCATACAAGCTCTATACTACCTTACTCCTCATTCTTGCAGCAGCCATCCAGTTGCTCATACGCAGCTGTCTCCGCCTTCACATCATCCGCATCAAACCCTGCCGCCGCAATAGACTGCCTGATGCCATCAGGCGTTGTTTTATCCGGCTTGTAAATCACAGTGATCGTCTGTTTCGCAGGATCTACAGTCACCTTCTTGATCCCCTTGTTCCGGTAAATCTCATCCGTAATATTGGCGCCACAGCTGCCACATTGTAAACAGTGGTCGCACAGTATGGAGGTCTGCACTGTCAAGGTTTCCACCTTTTTCTTATCCTGTCCCAAAGCTGTACCAGCCAACAAGCCTATCAGCATTACAATTGCAAGTATTGGTTTCATATCTGTCCTTTTGGTTTAAATCAAAGATAGTAACCAATATCACAAATTGCCCCATATGGAAAAAGAACGCTGTCCATCCCAAAAAGACTACCTCCCTCACTGCTAATACAGGGACAATGAAATAAACACCCTTCTAAAACAGAAGAAGCCTTCCATTATCAACCGTACTCATTTCGTCTCCACTGTTCAATACATTTAAGTGGCTTGCCAGCAGTTCATGACACTGACCCAATAACCATTCACCTCGCTGAAAAAAGTATTCAGAAGCATGCTTAAGATTATTTTTTGTCAAGTAATTTTCGCCATCATAAAAAACCCATTCCCCACGGAGACAAGCCCTATACAAATGGTCACTTACCAAGACGGAAGCACCATACAGCTGCAAGGTCTCAATGTCAAGCAATTCGTAATAACCACGTTCAAAGAAAAAGGAGAATAGGTTACAAGCTGTTTCCAGCTGTTCTATCCTGTTTTCAATATCATCCAACAGCTCCTGATTATCTACCAAGGCTTCAAGTTCCTCAATATACAAGGCGTACATCTCCTGTTTGAGGGTTGGCGGTATTTCTTTCCTGCTCCCCATAATCCTGATCAGATTAAAGTATTCGTAACTTTATAACATAAAACAGCAAAGAAATATTCTCAATATCTGGCCCTCCTACAGGACTTCCAAACAACGTAAGTTTCCAATGGTAAGGACAAAGTATATTGAACAAAAAAAACCACAAGCCCCTCCCGAAGCCTGTGGTCCTACCTTATTCATTCATTGCCTTTTTATCTCAAGATGAAAAGTGTCATTGTATCATTGGGCCACCTCAATTTTCGGCAACTTATAGTCCCCATTCACTACCGGCTCCCCAGGCATATAAACCCTGAAACAAATCCAGAAAGGTTGGGTAGGTACCAGCAGCTTATTTTGGTGCTTTGACTGGTCAAACTGGTCTTCAAGTATATAATAGAGGTCAAAGGTCTTACCGTCAGGGTTCAGCTTGATTTCGGTATTGCTGATGGTCGAACCTTTATCAGTCTTTAGGTACTGGTCGTCCCCATAGATGGTCACAGAGTAAAAGCCAAGCTTGGGGTCTTTCATATCAGGCACCTGATAGGTAGCCTTATAGGCTATTCCCTTTTCCACCTCATACTTCTCAGTCAGGTAAACAGCATCCTTGTCAGGAAGTAGCCCTGTCGCAATGGAGACACCCCTATTACGGTCTTCCAGCGAAACCGGATTGTCCACTGTTCCCATCGTTCCACGTACCCCTTCTTTCCCTGCAATCTCCACATAGTGCTGAAGTACCTTCTTGAATTCCTCCATATTCCAGTCAGTCACCTTAAATGACTTGGGTTGGTACCCATTCAAAAATTCTAACTGTAGCTGGTCCTGATACCCATTTACCTTCTTAATATCCGCTGGATCATTCGGGTTGACCTGTATTCGTACATTTGCCCAATAGAAATCCGTCGTTTCAGAAGAAGGAATCACATACCTGCCCGGACCATAAAACACCTTCACAGTTACATGGTCATGGTTTACTATATGCAAGGACATATAACGCCCATCTGTCTCCGGCAAGGTAATCGCCACATCACCACCACCATCCAGTATGGCAAAGGAATAATCCGTATCCCGATTCATCAGCGGAGCAGGTTGTTCATTTAGCGGCATAGGCTTTCGATGGTGATTCCATGTATTATCAGCTCCCTGTACAAACTCCTTCTGCATAGCCAGGTCAGCCATAGCAAAGGCAAAGTTCTCTTTCGTAACACTCACCGTAGTACCTTTATCCACTTGAGTAGCTTCATCCTTGTTTTCATTGTCTTTGGATTGGTTACAGGCAACAAAAAGTAAATGGAATGCCATAACCCCTATGGCACTTACCATAGGTAGTAGCTTTATTTTCTTCATAGTTTATCTCAAATTATGTTCAAGTGAGTGGGATATGAAACAAATATTTCCACAGAGGGTGTTTTAGACGGGTCTATCAGCAGTGAGTCATCAGCTTCATGCTTTTTGAAACATTAGAAGACTAAAAAAAGGTTTTTGACCAAATGGATACTACTGCTTAAAATGTTACCAATTTTCGTTTTGTAAACATTAACCAATTGGTATTAGTTCTATTACAATTTCAAAAAAGTAGCATATTTAATCCCTAAACAAAAACCACAAGCCCCTCCCGAAGCCTGTGGTCCTGCCCATTCATATATCCATGCAAGCAAAAAACTGTTACGAAATCAAGAAACCCGCACTGCGGCTCACATTCACCCCATCATCCAAAAAGTAGAATACATCATACTCATCCGAATCATCCCAGTTCCTCGGAATCACCGCCTGCCCTGTGGCATCCAACTGCCCTTCGTGCACCACAACCCCCTCAGGCGTGTAGCTGTTCTGGTTCAGCATCAGGATATGGTAGTTGGCATTTGCATTGGCAGGGAAGTTCAGCGTAATGTTGGTATAGTCACCAGTGGCTGTTCCACCTGTCGTGTCCAGCACATTACCCGCCGGATCACTTACCGTAAACTTCGTTGCATCCAGCACCACCGTCCCGTTGGCCTCATCCCAAGTGAACGCCGCCGTATTGCCCTTCACAAACAGGTTCCAAGGTGTGTAGGAAGTACCCTGCGCCCTTTCATAAAAACCAACCCTTGCCGCCTGAGAAAAATACTTCAGCATCGAGACCACCGTCTTGAAGAAGCCACGCTGTTTCTGCTGCGCATCTGTGTTGGAGTTGTTGGAAAGCGGCTTGGACTTGAGCACATTGATGCCCTTCCAGGTGGAAAACACTGCATTGGCCATTGTGCCGCTTGCCCTGCCGATAATCGGGTTCTGTACCGTTGCCATAGGCTGTTATCGTAATTAGGTTAAACACTGGTTGAAAGAAGGCATCACCTTTGGGAGCCTTTCCCCGATAATACCCCACCAGCCACCACAACTCCAAACCCCACCGACCACCCTGACCGTTATGGCAGGAAATTACCGCCATTGTCCTCCCGACTCACCTCCCTGATCCTTATCTTGTAATCAATGTTAACCTGACCCTCAAGAATGAAAAGAATCTGCATCTACCCCAAGGACATCCAGCTCCTGACCGGCAAAAGCGAACGCACCGCCCGCCGCATCCTCTCCGATATCCGCAAGGAGTACGGCAAGGAGCCAAAGCAACTCGTCACCATTACGGAGTTCTGCCAGTACACCGGCCTGAAGGAGCAGCAGGTTCTTCCCCTCCTCCACTGACCAACATTGTAATTGTCCAACACATCACCAAAATACATAAGCTAGCCTAACTGGTATCTTTCTCCTATTTGTCTCCCATTTAGCGCTACCCCATATATGCTAGACTACTACCACCCTTATGTCCAAGAAATATTATATATATTGTCAGACACATAGACTGGCATAGTCTTGTTACCCAGCATGAACCATCACGGCATATAATTGAATTTTCTTTGTATCTGCTTTTAGACGGGCTTCCAACAAGTTAATTTGCGCATATCTGTGATACATAATATGTGATTTGTCCACACCGTATCCACACACAATAGGATAAGTCACTCATTTACTGATACATAACTTATTAGCAAAAGTAATAAAAAAGAGATAAGACTTGAGAGGTAAGACGCTAGACATAAGACTTTAAGAATTTCTAACATCTCATGCCTGTCGACCTGAAGTCGAAACAACTAACATGACAAAGAAACTGAACATTGTATTCGCTACGGCTGCTGACCTGCCTGAAGGTGGCGGCAATACTACCCGTCTGAAAACACTGGTGGCGGCCTTGAGGGGAATGGGACACAAGGTAAGACTCCTACTTGAACATAGCCATGGCAGTGTTTCTCCCGATATGCTTCAACTGACTGGTGATATTGATGGCGCTCCTTTTGAATATATTATTGGTACTACAAAAAAACCTGAAGGATATAAATTCTTCACCAAAAAGCTTAGTGCTGTCTTCCTGATGCGTGACCGTATCAAGGCATTGCATGCGGAAGAGCCTATTGATATCCTCTGGTTTAACCATTCTGCTGCGCACTTGATCTACCCACTCAGCAGGCTGGCTCATCAACTGTCTATCAAGACGGTTCACTCCTATGAAGATGAACGTGTAAAAGGATCAGGGCTGAAGCGGAAACTAATCTATGCCAACCAAAGCTTTGCGGATAACCGCCTGACCAAACAAGCCGATCACTTGATTGTAATCTCCAATTACCTAAAGGAAAAATACGCTCAGCTGACTCAAGGAAAGGTGCCCATCACATTGATCCCAACCATCATTAAACCTGAGTATTGGGACTGTACAAATGATGACAACAACCATGATATTCCGCTGCTAATGTATTCGGGTGGCTTTTATGGGTTCGACGAAGTTGAAGAGGTGATCAAAGCGATCCGTATTCTGAAGGACCGTAACTTGCTTGTCAATTACCATATGATCGGCTACAACAAAAGGAACCCTGCCTATATGGAATCTATCAACCAACTTATCAAGTCCAATGGGCTGGACGAGCAGGTCAAGATGCTTGGTTTTACTCCTTTTGCTGAACTAAAAGGAAAGCTAGCCAAAGCAAACCTGTTGATCGGTATCCGAAAAGACGATGAATGGAGTAGTACTGGTTTCTCCACCAAGCTGAGTGAGTACTTGGCTACGGGCAGGCCAATCCTATGTGCTGCACTTGGCGACAACACCTACTACTTGAAAAATGGGGAGAATGCCTTTATGGTACAGCCGGGGGCACAAGCTCAAGAGATTGCAGATGCTATACAAGCAGCACTCACGGATAAAGAGCGGGCTAGTACGATAGGAAAAAAAGGGCAAGAAGTAGCCCTCGCGCATTTCAGCCAGAAAGTAGCACAAAAGGAACTGGATAAAGTGTTCGATCAACTTTTCTGCAATCAGTAAGACCATACTAGGGTTTTCCTTATATTTGCAGCATCAAAAGGAATTGTCCTTTTAATTGAAAATTTAGGTTTGGATAAATAAACGACATCGTTATGAAAATCGCGATTGGTGGCGACCACGCTGGTTATGAGTACAAAGAAGAACTTGTAAAGTATTTAGAGGAAAATGGACATGAGGTAAAAGACTTCGGTCCTTTCTCTGCTGAGTCTTGTGACTACCCTGATTATGTTCACCCGCTGGCTGATGCGATCGAGGCTGGTGAGTATGAAAGAGGTGTTATAATCTGTGGAAGCGGGGTTGGTGTATCAATCGTTGCCAACAAGCACCAAGGTATCAGAGCTGCGCTTTGCTGGGAGAACGAAATCGCGGCACTTTGCCGTCAGCACAACAACGCTAACGTATTGGCATTGCCTGCTAGGTTTATTTCTCTGGATGATGCGAAAAAGTTTGTGGATACTTTCCTGACAACTGAGTTTGAAGGTGGAAGACACCAAAAGCGAGTTGATAAAATTGCTTGTGCATAAGACATATATAAAAGGGAGCCTGATAAGCTCCCTTTTTTATTTATCCAACAACACAGCAGTGATCAGTTTCTATCTCTTCCGTTGTGTTTCTTTCTATATATCTCACGGTTTGCCTGACGTTGCTCACTTCTGATTACAGCCCTCTCTCCACAGGTTACTTTGCCATCTGCTTTGGCCAGTTTTTTCATTTGCTTGACATCTCTTTGGTCTTGTCTCAGGTTTCTAGCTTCTCTTCTTGTAAGTTCTCCACTTTTCACTCCTTCTGAAATTCTTGCCTGCTGTCTTACTTGCCTTTTTGCCACTGACTGTGCCGCTACATCCTGTGTTGAAAAAGCGACCAACACAAATGCTGCTACGGCTCCGATGATTTTTAGTCCTTTTGCTTTCATAAGGTTTTTGTTCTTTATTGGGTGTCTTTAGTTGATTTCTGTTGCTTAGACCACAAGCAATGGAGAAGGTTTAAACTGACTTCCAAACTTTTTAATTTTTTCTATGAAATACTTATATTTCATTTTAGGGTTGGGCTTTCTTACGGCTTGCAATAACTCAAATACTACAACTGAACAAGCAACAGATACACCTCTGCTGACTTGGGAAAAGCACCAACTGCCAACCAATGCATCCTTCCGTGGAATCCACGCCTACAGCGACAAGGTGATTTGGCTAAGTGGCTCCAATGGGACTTTTGTTCATACTGCTGACGGCGGACTTAACTGGGAAGTGGACAGCATTGCAGATACTGAAAAGTTGGATTTCCGTGATATAGAGGTACTGAATGATACAACAGTGATTGTTATTTCTGCTGGTTCACCAGGTCGTGTTTACAAAACAACAGATGCCGGTAAAAACTGGACACGTACTTACAACAATGAATCTCCTGCTGTCTTTTTTGACGGGATGGATTTCTGGGATAAAGACCGTGGTATCGCATTCAGTGACCCGATTGACGGCAAGCTTTTCATGATCCAAACAAATGACGGAGGAAACAACTGGAGTGAAATTGAAGGGCCTGTAGTTGCTGAAGGGGAAGCTGGGTTTGCCGCAAGCGGAAGCGGTATCATTGCCCAAAATGACAGTTGTGTATGGATCGGGACAGGAGGAGCCAAAGCAAGAGTATTCTATTCCTCAGACAAAGGCAGTAACTGGACTGCTTATGATACTCCTATGCTACAAGGTAATGGTCCTCAAGGAATCTATGGAATGGACTTCAAGGACAGCATGAATGGTATTGCCATTGGAGGTAACTTTCAGGACAGTGTAGCCAATAACCAATCTCTTGTGATTACTGAAGATGGTGGCAAGACTTGGAGTATACTGAAAGAAAATGCTACGGCTGGTTATAAATCATCCGTGAAGTATGTTCCTAACAGCGACATTGTTGTTGCGGTTAGCCGTTATGGAACAGATATTTCAGAGAATGGAGGCAAAGCATGGAAAAATACTGATAAGGAAAGCTACTATGCCATCTCTTTCCCTAAAAACAGTCAGACAGGTTGGGCTTGTGGAAGCAACGGAAGAATCGCGAAGGTGATAATCTCACAATAATAACAAAAAAGCCCTGTATACTTAAGCATACAGGGCTTTTACCTTTATAAATTTTGATCAGATTATACTCTACGGATATTGGCTCCAAGCGCATTCAGACGCTGGTCAATAAACTGGTAACCTCTGTCAATCTGTTCAATATTGTAGATCGTACTCTCTCCTTCTGCTGCCATTGCTGCAATCAGCAGTGCCACACCAGCACGGATGTCAGGAGAAGTCATTGAAATGCCACGAAGTGGACGCTCATTGTTTGAACCAATCACAGTTGCTCTGTGCGGATCTGACAAGATAATTTGCGCTCCCATATCGATTAGCTTATCCACGAAGAACAAACGGCTTTCAAACATCTTCTGGTGAACCAATACTGTTCCTTTCGCCTTGATCGCAGATACAAGGATGATACTCAAAAGGTCTGGTGTAAACATTGGCCAAGGTCCATCGGCGATGTTCAGGATAGAGCCATCAATGAAACGATCAATCTTATAGTTTTCCTGAGCAGGAATATAGATGTCATCTCCACGGAATTCCATCTGGATACCTAGCTTCTGGAATGTGGCAGGAATTTGTCCCAACTGATCCAGACGGCAATCCTTGATTGTCAGCTCTGAACCAGTCATAGCTGCCATACCGATAAATGACCCGATCTCGATCATATCAGGCAACATGGTGTGAGTCGTTCCACCCAATCTTTCAACACCTTCTACCTTAAGTAAATTAGAACCCGCTCCTTCAATATTAGCTCCCATACGATTCAGCATACGGCAAAGCTGCTGGATGTAAGGCTCACAAGCTGCATTATAGATCGTAGTAACTCCCTTTGCCATAACGGCTGCCATAATCACGTTGGCAGTACCTGTAACAGACGGCTCATCTAATAAGATGTATTTACCTTCAAGGCTACTCGCATCTATCTTGTAGAAAGCATCGTTTTCATCATATTCAAATGATGCTCCTAATTTGGTAAAGCCCAAGAAGTGCGTGTCCAGTCTTCTACGACCAATTTTATCTCCACCTGGCTTAGGTACCTTTGCGTAACCATAGCGAGCTAACAGTGGTCCCAATACCATGATTGAACCTCTTAACTTTGCCGCTTTTTGGTTAAACTCTGGTGACTCCAGATATTCTATATTTACATTGTCTGCAATAAATTCATAAGAGCCTTCTCCAAGTTTTGTTACTTGTACACCCAAGTCTCCAAGAATTTCAATCAGCTTCATCACATCCAGAATATTTGGGATATTATGGATGGTTACTTTTTCTTCTGTCAGCAGTACTGCACATAAAATCTGCAGTGCTTCATTTTTCGCACCTTGTGGTACAATCTCTCCGCTTAACTTGCGGCCACCTTCAACAACAAATGCTCTTGACTCCATAGTTTGAGTAGAATAAATTATTTCTTCTTTGACCTGGCTTAATGGTTCTTTTGATTGAATCATGTGATATTAAAATTAGTAAGTGGTATTGGGCGCTAATAAAACAAATGATTCTCAATTGGCTTTTGCCCTGTGATTATCATTATGTTACCAGCTGGGTAAAAGTTGAATTATAAGAGTCTAATCAATATCAAAAAATATGCTGAAAAGTTCGCAGGATTTAAAACTTTCAGCAAAAAAGCCATGATATCAAGGTGCTAACCTTTTTTTGTTCCAATTACCGTTTTCATCCAACGTATAAAGTACCCTGTCATGAAGTCTACTAGGCCTGCCTTGCCAAAATTCAATTCGGTCTGGAGAAATAGCAAAACCACCCCAATGCGGTGGACGAGGTACATGTGTGAGATACTTTGCTGCATAAGTCGCAAAGCGCTTCAAAATAATATTTTTAGAAGTTATTTCACTACTCTGCTCTGAAGCCCATGCTCCGACTCTACTTTTATAGGGCCTGCTTGCAAAATATTCGTCAGACTTAACATCAGAAACTCTAGTTACTGTTCCTTCAATATTTACCTGTCTCTCAAGCTCAGGCCAAAAGAAAGTCAAAGCAGCCACAGGATTTGACAACAAATGCGTGCCTTTTCGGCTGTTGTAGTTAGTATAAAACACAAACTGGTTATCTTCCACTCCTTTCAAAAGAACTGTTCGAGCAGCAGGTCGTCCTTCTGGAGAAACAGTAGAGATTGTCATTGCCGTCGGCTCATTCACCTCTGACTTGATCGCTTCCTCCATCCACATATTAAACTGCTCGATAGGATTGGCTAAGCAATCTTCTTCACTGAGTTCTTTTTTCGCATAGTCTAGTCGGATATCTGCTATGTTCACTTTCATGCTTTATGCGTCTGATTTTTAAAACATCTATTCAGGTTATCAACTACCTGTCAAATCATTCGGTTGAGTTTATGAAACACCACAATAGAGTTGAGCTGCCAATTCCGCACACCTTTCTCCATCCATTGCTGCCGATGCAATTCCACCTGCGTAACCTGCTCCTTCTCCACATGGGAACAAACCTTTGATCTGAGGGTGCTCATGTGTCAGTCTATCTCGTGGAATTCTTACTGGTGATGAGGTTCTACTTTCCACACCCACAATTTGAGCTTCGTTGGTCAGGTATCCCTTCATTTTCTTTCCAAATGCCTTAAAGCCATATTTAAGCCTATGCGCTATCTGTTCAGGCAACACTGTTCTCATATCAGCCGATACCAGCCCCGGCTGATAAGATGTCTCATTTAAGGCATTGGAAACTCTCCCTTCTACAAAATCCCCTAAACGTTGTGCCGGAGCTTGTTGAGTTCCTCCTGCAACTACACAAGCTTGCTGCTCAATTGCCTGCTGGAATGCCATACCTGCCAATACACCATGCTCTTTGTAGAATGGTTTGAAATCATCCTCATCCACAGCCACTACAATTCCTGAATTGGCAAATTTTGAATCACGTCTTGATGGAGACATGCCATTCACTACTACCTCTCCAGGTGCTGTTGCAGAAGGAACTATAAAACCACCTGGACACATACAGAATGAAAAAACACCTTTTTCTTTTCCTTCAAACTGCACTTGATTAACCAAAGTATAAGAAGCTGCTGGCAAGTATGGTCCACGGTCACCATTACAGTGGTATTGAATACCATCTATAATACTTTGCGGGTGTTCAATCCTAACTCCTAAAGCATATGGCTTTGTTTCAATCTCAATTTCCTTATCACGAAGCAAAATAAATATATCTCGGGCTGAGTGACCTGTTGCCAAAATCACAGCCTCTCCCTCTAGTCGGTCTCCTTGTTGTGTAACTACTCCCTTGATACGGTCACCATCCAATATGAAATCCTCTACCCTTGTATCAAAGTGAACTTCACCACCTGCATTCAGGATACTTTGGCGTATTTCTGCTACCACTTTTGGTAACTTGTTAGTACCAATATGTGGATGGGCATCTACCAATATTTCTGACGTAGCTCCGTGAGCTACAAAAATTTCCATGATACGCACGAAGTCACCTCGCTTCTTCGCTCGGGTATAAAGTTTACCATCTGAATAAGTACCTGCACCTCCCTCTCCAAAACAGTAATTGGAATCCGGATTAACGATATTCTTCTTATTGATGTTAGCCAGATCTCGCCTTCTTTCCTGCACATCCTTGCCTCTTTCCAGTAGAATCGGTTTTATTCCCTGTTCAAGAAGACGCAATGCAGCAAACATTCCTGCAGGGCCCGCTCCTACAATAATTACACGTTTTGCATCACTTACATTAGGGTAGTCTCTTCGGTAGGATATTAAGTCTGAAGGAGGCTCACCTTCAAAAATTTCTGCCTTAACATTGATTTTGATATTTCTGGAACGAGCATCAACCGACCTTCTCACCATTCGAATATGCAACTCATCTGAATCAGACAGTTTTACTTTATTGATGATGAAATTCCTGAAATTTTGTTCGTCAAATGCCACTTCTGGCGAGACTACGTATTCAACCTCTCTTCTCATAATTATTCCTAACGAAAATAAGCCTACAGACATCAATAGACCACAGTACCTTTCTGTATAATTTATAAGCCTTTCTTACAAACTGAAGCCATATACAGACGTGCAAAGTTAAGGATTTAAATGAGTAATGACTAACCCCTCAGTTATATACCAAACATAAAAAAGCCCTCAGAACAACGGTGTCCTGAGGGCTATATCTCTTGTATATGTATTACAATTACTTCACTTTTTCTTCCATCTCCTCTACTTTAGCATAGGCATCTTTCTTACCTGCCTCAAATGCTTTTTTGTAAAGAGCCAAAGCTTCAGCATATGTCGCTTTCTTTTTCTTTGGAGCCAGTTTAGTTCTATTTGCAGCCTCTTCCAATGCCTCAGCTTGTGCGTAGAAAGCATCTGCAGTTGTCTTTTTAGCCTGTACCATCATTTCTTCAATTTGGTTTTCAAGCAACATCAACTCTTCTCTTTTCTGCTTGATAGAGTCATCCTGTGCTTGCAACTCTTTTGCCTGAAGGTCTACAGTTTTGATCAATGCCGTGTTCTCTGACTTGAACTTCTCTACTTGCTCACTCAATTGAGCTACTTCTTCGCCTCTAGTCTTCAGTTGTTTTTTCAATCTGCGAATTGTATTCTGGAAGCTTGAGTTTTGTGAATTTGCTTTAGCCATCATAGCCTCTGCTTCTTCCAACTTACGCTCAGACTCTTCCATATACTGGTTCAACTTTGCCAGTCTATCTTTATATGTTTCGTAGCTAGTGCCTTTTTCGAGGTCAAGCTTCAAAATTTCTCTTCTATCTTCAATAGAATCAATCATCTCCCCTACATCCTGCAAAGTCTCGGCAGCTTGACGGCTTGCTTCCAATTCAGTCTCCATCTCTGCCAACTGCTGCTTCAATTGTTCATTCTCTTCCTTAATTCCACAGCTTACCATTAATAAAGCCAAAAACGGCACCAATAATTTTTTCATTACTTTCTTATTTAAACTTTTGTATGATTTCAATAATTAATATTACACAATTACGTTCATGTATATGTAAAATTCAAGCGAATTAATTGCGCATTTTCAGCATATTAAATGCTAAAATTGTACAGTTTAACGAGCATCAATGATAATATTTTTATTCCGTAAAAGTTTTCGATAAAGAATTTTAATTACATGGCTTCAAACTTCTTGATAAAAGTCAATTGTGAAAGCCTAGTAGAGACAGTCAAAGAGAAATAAGAAAGGGTTTGATTATCAGTTCAATAAATTTACAATTGGGTCAATTCACAGCTGAATAATCATATTTTATACCAAATAGTTCAAATAAGGATTCATTAAACAATAACACACTGCACATTTGCTTATTTAAGTTTTTATAACAAATTTATATTATAGTTATACCCCCTTTTCTTTTCCTTGTTTTGATACATCAATTGTACAATAGTGTTTGTCATTACCTCGTTATACTTGACTAAGTGAAGACTGAAATATCCTAATATTTCCAACAAACTTGCTAGTAACTGGTTAGTTTAAAATTACTTCAGTCCATACACTGTAACAGCAAAAGCTAATTTTTTAATATTGATAAAGAGGAATAGCTTTTGTAACTATTTTGACAGCAAATTACTATTTCGAGCTGGTGAATTTTGATATGGCTAAATCAACAGTAAAACCAAATAAAGTGAAAATAATGCGTGTGATTGCGCGCCTCAATGTAGGAGGTCCTGCTATTCACACGATCCTGCTAACTGATAGGTTGAACAATGACAGCTTTGAAACCAAGCTTGTCTCTGGAACTGTATCAGCTGAAGAGGGGGAAAGGACCATTCATCTCACCTTTTGGTTAAGTTTGGTTTTAGCCCCAGAGATGCTGTATTGACAATTTACCTAATGGTGACTTCTGTAAGCACACTTTGTTTTATAGGACTAATTACAGACCTAACCTATGCTATTTCAGCTTATACTACTGTATTTATTATGCTACTGTTATTTGGACGAAAATTGACCAAAATGCATGATAAAGAATACATCCTGAATAAAGAGGATATTGTAGAAAGGCGAATCAGCAAAGAACAGGTTATGGAAAAAGTATCAGGTCGTCATTAAAATAGAATACTCCAGTAACAAAAAAGGGATGAAGTTAAATTATTAACTTCATCCCTTTTTACTTATATAAGGATAATTATTTCATTACAGTTTCTGTACGGTCTGGACCTAAGGAAACCATAGTTACAGGAATACCTACATAAGACTCAATGAACTTCACATACTCCAACATCTCTTTAGGAAGCTCATCAAAAGATTTATTGTGATCAACTTCACAATTCCAACCTTTCATTGTCTCATATACAGGCTCTGTTACATCTTCTAAATCGTAAGGAACCTCAGTTGTTTCTGATCCATCCTTCATACGGTATTTAGTACATACCTTGATTTCTTCGAATGAATTCAAAACATCTGCTTTCATCATGAATAGCTCTGTTGCCCCATTCAGCATAATAGCATATCTCAATGCAGGCAAGTCCAACCAACCACATCTACGTTCACGACCAGTAGTTGCGCCGAATTCGTGACCTATCTTCTGAATTTCCTTACCTGTCTCGTCAAACAGCTCAGTAGGGAAAGGTCCCGATCCAACTCTTGTACAGTATGCCTTAAAGATACCATAAACATTCTTCTGCTTATTAGGAGAAACCCCCAATCCTGATGAAGCACCAGCTGCAAAAGTGTTCGAGCTTGTAACAAATGGATATGAACCAAAGTCAACATCCAACAATGATCCTTGAGCTCCTTCAGCCAATACTTTCTTTCCGCTATCAATACCGTCATTCACAAAGTATTCGCTATTGATAAACTTCAGCTGCTTCATTTTCTCAACTGCTTCAAAGAAATCCTTTTCCAGTTCAGCTAGTTGCTCAGCATAATCATATTGATAAAACTCAAGTGTAGTCTTATGCTTGTCTACCAACGTGTTGTATTTCTCTTGGAAGTTAGCGGCAAACAAATCACCTGTCCTTAATCCAACTCTTGCTGACTTGTCCTGATATGTTGGACCAATACCTTTAAGAGTTGAACCAATTTTCTTTTCACCTTTGCTTTGCTCATAAGCTGCATCCAACAGTCTGTGTGATGGTAAAATAAGGTGTGCTTTTTTAGAAACCAGCAACCTATCCTTTACATCAAACCCAGCTGCTTCAAGCTTGCTAATTTCTTCCCAAAGGATTCTGATATCCAGTACGACACCATTACCAATCACATTGTCAGTACCTTCTTGGAATACTCCTGATGGAATTTGGTGCAGTACGAATTTCTTACCTTCAAACTCGAGTGTATGCCCAGCGTTTGGTCCACCTTGAAAACGCGCTACTATATCGTATTTGGGAGCAAGGTAATCTACTACTTTACCTTTTCCTTCATCCCCCCATTGCATTCCTAATAATATATCCATTGAAATATAATTTTATGCTAATTATGAATTTGATGTTTATCTGTTACATGAATTATTTGTCCTAAACACTACATCCCTTATGTGGATGGTAAAACTCTCAAAGCTTCTGAACGGCTTTCTGCTGTCAGAAACACTTTGTCTAGTTTTGTAATTTTAAGGAGTTTGTTGAATTGAGATGGAGGGGATATCAGTACCATGGTGCCCGAAGACTTGTCGAGTAAAGTTAGGATCCTAACGAGTATACTCAACCCTTTGCTATTGATGTGCCCCATTTGAGAGGTGTCTACAATGCAGTTTGTTGTCTGTGAGAGATGCCTTTCGGCAACTTTGTAGAGTTCCTTTTCTTCTGCAAAACCCAGAAGATCACCTTCTATTTTAAGAAGAAGCGTCTTATCGTATAAACTGTATGTCAGCGACACTTTTAGATTTTTTAAAGTTCCAGTTAAGAACTTATCTTCTGCAATTAAAAATCAGTCTTTTATAAATGGTTAAAAACCCAAAAATGGGTTTTTATCAGACTTTCTCACAAATATACTTTTTTAGTAATAAGCTAAAAAATCAATCTTGCATCTGCCATATACTCCAAGCTGCTTCTGCCTGACCCTGAAGCATTTCCATTCCATTTTTTATGTGGGCACCAAAAGCTGCCGCTTTTTTCATAAATGCTGTTTCAGATGGATTATATACCAAGTCGTAACAATAGTGAGATGCTGTCAAATAATGATAGGGAATATCTGGTGCATTTTCTACATCAGGAAAAGTCCCCAATGGAGTTGTATTCACTATCAGGTGTGTGCTTGCCATTACCTCTTCTGTTAAGTTTTCATAGGCAATTACCCCTTCTCTTCTCGTTCTGGACACACTCACAAACTCAATAGTCATACTCTCAAGTACTGCCTTAACAGCTTTGGCTGCTCCTCCTGTACCCAATACCAGAGCCTTCTTTACGTCTTTTGAAACAAAACGTTTTAAAGAATTAGCAAAACCAAAGTAATCTGAGTTATAACCTGTAAGTGTCCCATCCTCTTCTACTTTTATTACATTGACAGCACCTATCTTACCTGCAGTTTCAGGATCCAGCTTGTCCAGAAAAGGAATAACCTGTTCTTTGTATGGAATGGTTACATTTAAACCCAATAACCCTTCTTCTTCTTTCAGTAACTTAGGAAGCTCTGAAATAGAAGGGAGTTCATAGAGGTGATATTCATACCCTTCAATATTTTCCTTTTCAAACTTCTCTGAAAAGTACTTCTGCGAAAATGAATGTTTAAGCGGAAAACCTATTAGTCCTAGTTTATTCATAAGTAAGAGCTTATACCTTCTCTATTAATCACCATTATCCGACTGCCACCTCAATAAATGGACCGTTATAATATTTTTTAGCCATTTCTTGCACCTGTTCCGAAGTTACTGCATCCAGTCTGCTGACATAATGGTCGTAGTAATCAAAATCAAATCCGTTGAAATATAGTTGTCTCATATAATCCAACAAGGACATATAGGAATTAATTGACATTACAAATGTACCTGACATATAAGATTTCACCAATGACAGCTCTTCTGCTGAAACAGGTACCTCTACCAACTGACGAACTTCTTTATAGATTTCTTCAATGGCTAGATCTTTTTGCTTTTTCTGCACATCCGAAGCAATCATAAAATGTCCTTGGTCATGCGTATTGTAACGCCCTGCATAAATACCGTATGTCAAACCTTTGTCTTCACGAATATTACGCATCAGCCTTGACCCAAAGTAACCTCCCAATATTTCGTTCGCTACTGCAAAAGGCACCCTGTCTTCTCCATGTAAGGTAAAAGTTGACCTACCTATTCGCAATGATGTCTGAACTGCCTGATCTCTTTCCTGATATTTTTGATAACCTTCCTCAGTCAATGCAAAGTCAGGATATACGACATTCTGAGTTGAAGCCTCCAGTTTAAGTTGTCCAAAAGTACTATTCAATACTTTTATCTCCTCCTCCTTGACAGCTCCCGCAATAAAAATTACAAACTCTTTTCCTGACACTTCTTGCTGATAATACGCTAATGCATCCTTTCTATCAAATGAGCTTATCTGTTCCTCAGACAGGTCATAACTATATGGATGATCTTTACCATACATTTCTTGTCTGAAAAGTCTGGTAGCAATTATATTATTCTTTTCGTTATTGATCTTCTTATTCTGCAATGTTACACTACGCGCATGCTCAAACTCCTTTTCTGGAAACGTTGCTTCTTCAAATGCTTCTACTACCAATTGTGATACTTGAGGTAAGTATCTGGAAAGGCAATGGGCATCTATAGTAAAAAGGTCATACGCATTTTGTGCATACACTGTAGCGCCCATATCTTCGACCATTTGTGAGATCTGAGCACTTGAGTATTGAGTAGTACCTTCAAAAAGCATCTTAGCTGCAAAGTAAGACGCCCCTTGTACACGCTCTGTCAACTTACCTCCCCTAAAAATCAACTGCATACTCAACACTGGCTGTGTATAAGCATCCAATGCAAATACTTCAATTCCGTTATCCAGCACATACTTCTGAGGTTTTGTCAGATTAAAGTCAGAAACGGGATAAGCAATTGGCGGGACCGTACGATCAAAGACATTCATATATCAGCGCTTTAAATTTATGCAAAAAAGAAAGTGAGTAGTCAGTAATCAAATTTATACTTTCTACTCACTTTATTGAATGTATATAGTGAAATTTTATTAGATATCGTCATCTAACATATCTGTACCTCCAGGTCCACTTGATGATTTACCTGCATCCCCAAAGTTCAGCATGATGGCAAACCTCAAAGTATCTTCCAATGGGTGATTACGCTTATTCGAGATCAGGTAAGAGAAATCAAACCCGAATACTTGGTATCTCAAACCAACACCCAAAGTGAAATATTGTCTATCTCCCTTATTTGGGTTTTCATAAAAGTAACCGAATCTAGCTGCAAACATCTGGTTATACCAATATTCCAAACCTGTTGATATACCAAACTCTTCCATCTCCTCTGAAAAACCTCCTGGTGCATCTGTAAATGAACCAAACATGCCATCAAAAAGAGACTTATCAAGGTGTGAACCATCTTCCTGAGGAGTTGGTACCAAAAGTTTATTAACATCCAATGCCCAAGTAATCTTGTTATATGGATCGAACTCTGTTGTCAATGCTGATCCTAACCTTAGGTTCGTTGGAATAAAATCTTCTTGATTCTCATCAGTATAGCTTAGTTTCAAACCTACATTGGATAGATTCGCTCCCAATGCAAATTTGGACTGGTAACCAGCAATTGTCAATTCTGGATTTTCCCAATATGCAGATACATCAAATGCTACTGAGTGGCCTGGACGACTATCTAAGCCTGTCGATGTCGAACTACCATTGATTGACCCAGCAAGATTTGAATAAATATATCTACCTGATACCCCCATACTAAACCTCTTTGAAAGTTGCATCGCAAAAGTTGCATCAAAAGAGAATTCACGCGGGTTGAAATTTCTTGTTTCATTCCCCAAATCATCCGTAAACTGGATATCTCCCAAGTCAAAGTAGCGCATACTCATTGCCACTACCTGTCGTTTGTTCAGCTTATAATAACCTGACAAATAAGAAAGGGACATATCGTCTACAAACTTAGCTAACCAAGGGTTGTATGCTAAAGATGCTCCAAAATTGTCTTTTGCAAAGGCTAGCTTTGCAGGGTTCCAATACGTTGCGTTGGCATCTGGTGAAGTAGCTGCTCCAACGTCACCCATACCTGCACTGCGTGCATCAGGAGCAATCATTAGAAATGGTACTGCTGTGATAATAGGGTTTCCTTCCTGACCAACTAATTGGCCTGGAGAGGTTACGGGCTGTTGCTGTGCATATATTGAGACTGTTGCCAATAAACTTAGCAAAGCAGAAAAAAATAATGGTTTCCTGTTTTTCATAAGAGAAAATAACGATTGACGTGTGTGTAAAAAGTTACTACATTTTGAGTAATTGTCTCCTCTATAAGCAAGCACTATTTGTAATGATTAACGAAAAAGAAACTTTTCTGATTTTCAGCAAATTTAACATTTACTAATTCAAAGAAAAATTGTCACATATAATAGTTTCATCAAGCCTTTCAATTATTTAATATCAGCTTCATCACTTTCATACCTGACAAACCACTATTTGTACCTCTGATTGATACTTTACACAGATAAAGACCACCTATCAACCTACCTCCATTTTCCATTTGACGGTTCCATTGTATCTCAACACTTTCTTCAGCATTATACACAGTCTTGTCCATTGTAGCAATAACCTGACCTGATATAGACAAAATATCAACTCCTATTTCTAAATCCTCCCCTCCATAATCGTGATTCAGCCTAAAATTTATCAATTCATCAGCTGGATTAGGATATACATTTGCAGTAAAATTGAACATCTCATCTTCACTAACTGTAAAGCTTATACGTGCAGACGCTTCATTATTATAAGTATCCCATGCAATTAACTCTAGCTCATGTACTCCCTCTGAAAGGTTTGTCATAGGAAAAGCAATCTCTCCTGAAGTATAATCATCAACTGTAGTGCTGAAATACTCATTTAATGTCCCATACTCTTCCCCATCTAACCAAAGTGTAATGTCATGACCTAAACCAATACCTGATATATTGATTCCGTTTTCATCCTTTAGTTTAGCCAACAATAGTGCATCTGGACGAACAACTCCTCCATTTTTAAAGGATTCATTGTTCATGAAAAGTGAAATCTCTGGAGCTGTATTATCTGTCTCTGCATTAATAGTACTACCTCCTACAACTACCTTATCACTAAAACCACTTGCATCTCTATTAGCAGAATCGACATATGCGTATAAACTTACTTTTCCTTCTCCAAACTTGTAACGGATATCTTTTGGTACTACAAAGCCTACTTCAAACAATCCGTTCTTAACAGTAGCTTCTCCTCTGAAAATAATATTTTTACGTGCATCATATTCAAAGACTGTCTCAGGCCCATCATTACCTAATGTCTGCTGCCTACTTTTTTTCTCATAGACAGTTACATTTACCTTTCCATTAAAATCAGTTGAAAGATTACTTCCACTTTGAACCTCCCCTGACAAAACAACTTTTTCAAGGGCTTGTAGGGTATCGCTATCCTGTAATAGCGCTCCATTTACATGAGTAATGTAAGCTCTCTCTTCTGGGTACACCAGTCTCATTGATGGATCCCCCAATAAGGTAAAGTTACGGTTTGAAACTCCTGACAAACTTCCATTTTTTGTCATTCTGATAATATCCCCCAACCTTGGCATCTCATCACCAACTTCTTCTCCAAAAAGTACACTGTAAAATGCTTTGTTAAGCTTAAAGTTGGTGTAAGACACTACAGGTCTAGTTGTTGTTAACAATGCAATTGCACCACCTTTGGGACTTAGAATTGCCTGTTCCGCTCCTGAGCTAATGGTTGGGTCATCATAACGCCCAAATTCGCATGTCGCTGTTAAAAGCAATGGGAGTTTATGGATATTACTCCAGTTGTTTAATTCTGTTGTTTCGAGAATACGTTCAGAAGTCCATGCAGATATTGAACCATGTCCACTGTAGTTCATTACCAAAGCGCCTTGATTGACTACAGCTTCATTCAGTGCTTGTCTACAATACGGAGACAAAGCCCCATTTGCCGTTGAGACCTTTTCAAAATCATCTACAAATAACCTGTAAGGATTTAAGCCTGGGTAAGTATTTTCGACAAATGCAGCCAACTCATCTGCCTGTTCTTGATGGGTATTATTATCACCATCATCTGCCACAAAAACTACACGTTGTTTCCAAGTGCCCTGTCCATTTGTTGTTGTATGGTAGTGTATAATCTTATCCACAACTGTCGTTGCTTCTTCAACTGTCTTAACGGGCAAACGACCGACCCCTATTTCCAAATCATACTCATCGGCATAAACGGATTCAAAGTCTTCTTTCCACTCCCCTTCATTTTCATCCATAAAACCAAAAAAGTCATCTGAAGAAAAAGTCTTAGTTGGGTAAAAAACTTCTCTTGCCTCATAAACAGGCACTAAACTTCCTTTGATACCTCGGAGACTTTTATAGTCATAAGAAGCATCTCCAAATAAAAGCAGGTACTTTAGTTTTGTCGATTTTTGGTAAAGCACTTTCACAAAATCACGTATTGCCACCACGTCTTGCTTACCAGAGGAAAACTCATTGTAAATTTGGCTTACCTTCACAACTTCCACCTTCAAGTTATCATGCTGTAATCTAAAATCTGCGAGTCTTTGAGCCTCTGCTTCAAACTCATCATATACGACGATCAGCATATCAGGAACTGATATACTGTACAAATCCTGATTACTTACCTTACTAACAAATGTCGGATTTGGAAAATCAGCACCCTGAAAGGCTATAAAATGAGGGACACTGCCATTACTTTTTCCTACAAATATTCCATTACTTCCTGACAGTTGGTAAGGTAGCTTCTTTGCACTAACAGGGTCTGAGAGATCCCATATCTGTAAAGTATTATCAACGCCTGTAATGTTATAAGCAACACTACTTTGTTCAAGCGCTTCAGGGAAGTACATATCATTGAAATCTCCATTCAATGCTAGCTTTCTGGGGACATTAAGCGTATAGAAATTTAAATACCCTTTTGAGTCTGTATCCGGTTTATTATAACTGACTTGAAAATCAATTTCTGCTGAACTCGACAATACTGCTTCCATCTGTAATTCTTGTATATTGCCTTGACGTCCATACTTATAAGAGTTATAAGATGACGCTCCATCAACATGGATTTCACCAATTTCCTTACCGTTCAAATTTGCTGTAAAAGCTGACTCTGATCTACTCTTGGCTGCAACTGATAGTAGCAACTTTATTGGTTCATTAGCAATAGCCTGAGTCGAGTGACTAAAGTTACGAGACAGTTGTGTATCGAAAGTTTCTCCTAACCAATATCTACCTGAAGGTTCAGAAAGAGCTGTTTGTAACTCTTCCTCATGATGTATGACTTCAATATAGTTTTGTATCGGTGTTCCCTCATAAGCATTACTTTCTGCCTGACTCAACCTTTCCCCTTCACTATCCCCTATTTTCAGGTAATAGTAATTGGCATTACTATATAAATTAAGCTCATAACGTAAAAAGTCATTCAAAGAATCATAGTAGATAGCATCTGGCCCTTCAGCATAAAAAAGGATATAATCACTTTCATCAAAGCGTCCATCCTCTTCTCCTTTTACCCAAATGGCATTTTCCTGTAAACCTTGATACCTATCTACATTATTGGCTTGAGCGAGCATACCACCCGGATTACCTAAAATACTAAGGTTTTTAGGGTTCAAGTTATTTAAGTCCACCCCCATTGTTACCAACATGTTGGCATCTATTTTATATATACCCGTCTTCTCTACCTCAAGCTTGTAAAGCTCGCCATCAGCCATTATTCCCGGTTGGGCATAACTTTTAAGGCACATGAATATTGATAACAGGGTAATGAGTCTGCTACTATAGTTTATATATTTTCTCAACATCTTAAAAAAATGGAGGTTTGGCTATCAGAAATGATTCTCCTAATCAATGACAAATTAAGAAAAGTTTCATGATTTATCATTCAATACCAATCTCTTGCTCCCTTCCCGCCGTCACTTGTTATAAATTTTTACTCTAATGTTATTTTCTTCCTAAGATACTTGTCCACAATTGGTAATAACTTATCAAAGTCTATAGGCTTCACAATATAATCGTTTACACCTTTACTGAGTGCTATTCGTTGTTGTTCCGTAAAAGCGTCCGCTGATACAGCTACTATAGGTACTTCATGTAAATTTTCCATTTTTCTGATTTCTTTCGTTGCCTGAATACCATCCATCTCAGGCATATGCATATCCATTAAAATCAGGTCCGGTTTTATTTCCCTTAGACTATCCAAACACTCCCTTCCGTTCTCAGCAGTTTTAATCTCAATATTGAAACGTTTGAACAAGGCTCTTAAAATCTGCAAGTTTAACTTGTTGTCATCCACTACTAAAATCACATTGTCATCTTCAAATGTTTCTTTCGCCTTTTCAATCAAGTCTTTTGCTTTAATCTTTGGTACCTCGGCCTCCACAACAGGAATACGAATAAAGAACTTGCTCCCAACTCCTTCAACACTTTCCAACCATACATCCCCTTTCATTAACTCAACCAATTTTTTGGTAATAGTCAAGCCTAACCCTGTCCCTCCGAATTTCCTCATTATACTGTTATCAGCCTGCTCAAATGGCTCGAACACTTTTTTGAGTCTATTCTCAGGAACCCCTATTCCTTCATCTGATACTTCAAACAAAATGTGACCTTCTTCATATTGGGCATTCATCAGTATCTTTTTCCCTGAAGAAGTAAACTTGATAGCATTGGACACTAAATTCATAAGTATCTGATTGAGTTTGGTCCTATCCGAATAAATATATTCAGGAATAAGCTTATCAAAATTATAGGAGAATAGTATACCCTTTTCTTCTGCCCTATTCTTATTGATATGAAATACGCTAGAAAATAGCTGTTGAATATTGATATTTTCTGAAGACAGTGTCATTTTGCCCGCCTCTATTTTCGAAATATCCAATATATTATTGATCAGCTCTGTCAGGTTCTGACCACTTTGCATAATATTCCCCAAAAACTGTTTAAACTCCTCATCAACCTTCTCTAAGTCAGGGTTCAGCAAAAGTAATTTACTAAACCCGACAATGGCATTTAAAGGAGAGCGTATCTCATGGCTCATATTGGCTAGAAACTGCGTTTTTGCTTCATTAGCCACTTCTGCTTTTACCTTTGAATCTTCAAGCTCTATTGTTCTTTGCTCAACCTTATCTTCCAAAGTCCGTTTATACTCTTCCAATTCTTGGTTGATTCTCATCATTTCTGACTGGCGTTCAAACAGTTCTTTTTTTGAGCTGATTAATACTTCATGCTGTTTCAGAATCTGGTCTTTCTCCTCTTTCAACCTCTCAAGAAGCTGTCTGATTTTCTCTTCATGCTGATAGTTAGTTTTCTTAAGTAAATAGAAACCAACCAAGACAAAACACAGCAAAAAAGCGATCATAGAAGTTAAGATTATTTCCTTCTCTGGTAAGAAGGGAAAATCTCGCCTTGTTACACCAAGCCATTCATATATATAGGGAGATAAGAAAAAGAGCAGAACAGGCACCAATACAGTCAGCTTTAACTCCTTCTGCTGTTTATATTCAAAAAACACAAAAGGGATACAAGCAAAAAGCACATAGATTAACAATTGAGCATAATAACCCACAATTCCAGTATTGGTAGTCCCATTTACAACTGCATAAAAAATCAAAATGGATATCACTACAGGGGGGAAGACACAAAGTAAGACTCTGGAGAGATTAATATACCCTTTAAGGTTTAACATCAATACTCCAACTGAACAGAGAATATAAAAACATGAGCCAATTATGGTCAGTTTACTTTCGATGGAAATACCTATTAGTGCCATTAACGAGAACCAGATAATCATAATCATGGCTACCTGATTGGTCAACACCAAACTACGGTCATCGATATCTTTAGGAAGGTGGCTATTTCCGATATTTGATAGTCTATTCCACATTCGTTATAAAATATGAAAAGTTAGTCTAAATGGGTTTTAAGATAAGTCATGTATAACATTAAAGGTTGAATGACTTCAGACTTAATAGATGTAGTTTACAACAATTATCAATAAATGTAAATCCCTGAAAAAGAAAAGGTTCCATTTGTGTAATACAAATGGAACCTTTTTATAACTAAACAGTCTCTATTACTCTGATTAGTTGTTAGATCTGATCATATCAATGAACTGATCAAACAAATATCTCGAGTCATGTGGCCCTGGAGATGATTCAGGGTGATACTGTACTGAGAATGCTTTCTTATCCTTAACTCTGATACCTTCTACTGTATCATCATTCAGGTTGATGTGTGTAACTTCTACGTTGTCACTGTTTTCTACATCCTCTTTACTTACTGTAAAACCATGGTTTTGTGAAGTAATCTCACTCAGTCCTGTCACCAAGTTTTTCACAGGGTGGTTCAAACCTCTATGGCCATGGTGCATTTTATAAGTAGAGATTCCAGATGCAAGTGCCAAAATCTGATGACCAAGACAGATACCAAACACAGGCATATCATCTGCCAATATTTCTTTTACTGTGTCTACAGCATAGCTCATCACAGATGGGTCACCAGGTCCATTTGAGATAAAGAAACCATCAGGATTCCACTTCTTCATTTGTTCGTAAGAAGTTTTCGCAGGGAATACTTTACAGTAAATACCTCTCTCTGTCATGTTCTCAAGAATCGATTTCTTGATACCGATATCTAATACTGCTACTTTAATCGGTGCATGAGGGTCTCCCATGAAATATCTCTCCTTGGTACTTACCAATGAAGACAACTCTAGCCCTTCCATGCTTGGAGTTGCTTCCAACTTCTCCTTGATTTTCTCAATATCATCGGTTTCCGAGGAAATAATAGCATTCATAGCGCCCTGCTGACGGATATGTCTAACAAGCTTTCTTGTATCAATATCGGCAATACCCACGATGTTCGCTCTCTCAAGGTATTCCTGAAGAGACCCTTCAGATGTCTTTCTAGAGAAGGTGTTTGAAAACTTCTTAACCACCAATCCTCTAATTTGAACCTGTGTAGACTCATCTTCTTGAGACAGTGTACCGTAGTTACCGATATGAGACGTTGTGTTCACGATGATTTGTCCATAATAAGACGGGTCTGTATAAATTTCCTGATAACCTGTCATCCCTGTATTAAAACAGATTTCACCAGCAGAAGTTCCTATCTTACCAATGGCTGTACCGTGAAAGGTAGTGCCATCCTCGAGCATCAAAATAGCAGCTTGTTTCTCCATCTATTCAAGTCCTTTTATATTTACAAATTGCGCAAAGGTAATAAATTAATAATGAACCTATTAGAGTAATGCTTAGAATATTTAAACAGTCTGTAGAAATTATTTTAATTTTTATTTCAAATTCATTGCGTTTTCCACTCTTTTATTTAGAAAAATTGAGATTCAACAAAACATCAATCTTTTTGAACACTGTTTAATTTTTTTTTTCATCAGCTCCTCCAAATATATTCAGGGCATAAAAAAAGGGAAACAGTCAACTGACTGTCTCCCTCGACATTTCTTCTAAAGCATTTTATCAATACTGTTAGACACATTTTCAGATTATTCAGCTGATTCAGTGTTTTCAGTAGTTGAAGAAGTATCAGCTGAAGCTGAACCTTTCTTTCTTCTGCTTCTTCTAGTAGTTTTAGTACTAGTTGCACCTTTAGGGTTGTAGATTTCGTTGAAGTCTACCAACTCGATCATCGCAGTTTCAGCACCGTCACCAAGACGTCTACCAGTTTTGATGATACGAGTGTAACCACCTGGTCTGTCCGCTACTTTGTCAGCAATAACACCGAAAAGTTCTTTCAGAGCCTCTTTGTTTTGCAGGTAAGAGAATACAACTCTTCTTGAGTGCATAGTATCATTCTTTGCCTTTGTAATGATAGGCTCAGCAAACTTACGAAGAGCTTTCGCTTTCGCTAAAGTTGTGTTGATTCTTTTGTGCTCAATCAGAGAGATTGTCATGTTTGTAAGCATCGCATTTCTGTGCGCTGCTTTTCTACCTAGGTGGTTAAATTTTTTACCGTGTCTCATTATTCTACGATTGTTAGCAACCAGCCGTATTAGGTACTGATGCTTTAATATTTAAAATAAACAACTTTATAGTACCAGCCGTATTAGGTACTGGCACTCTGTAATGAATAACTGAAGACTTCAAATAATGGCCTAATAGTTATTCATTACTTATTAATCTTCATCCAGTCTGTACTTTGACACGTCCATTCCGAAGGTTAATCCTTTTTCGGCAATCAGTTGCTCAAGCTCAGTAAGTGATTTCTTACCAAAGTTTCTGAACTTCATCATGTCCGAGATCTCCAGAGAAGCCAAATCACCTAGTGTTTTCACATCGGCTGCTTTCAGACAGTTGTATGCCCTTACTGATAGATCCAACTCAGAAAGTGGAGTCTTCAGCAGTTTACGCATATGTAGGAATTCCTCATCAATTGGCTCGTCCTCTTTCTTATTAGGCAAGTCCAATGTCATTGTCTCATCAGAGAACAGCATGAAGTGCTGGATAAGCACGCGAGCTGCACCTTTCAAAGCATCCTCTGGGTGAATTGAACCATCAGTTTCAATGTCCAAGATAAGCTTTTCGTAGTCAGTTCTCTGCTCAACCCTTGTATTTTCAACACTATACTTCACGTTTTTGATAGGCGTAAAGATCGCGTCAATTGGAATATAACCAATTACTTCGTCGTTGTTCTGCTGCTCTTCAGCAGGCACATAACCTCTGCCTTTAGCCAAAGTTAGCTCCACCTGAAGGTTTACGGATGGGTCCAAATGGCAAATAACGAAGTCTGGATTCAAGATCTGGAAATCATCAGTAAACTGATTGATATCTCCAGCCGTGAATTTATCCTTGCCACTCAGGTTAACGTTGATCTTGAAGTTAGGCTCTTCAGACATCTTTTTGAACCTCACTTGCTTGAAGTTCAAAATAATCTCCGTCACATCTTCAACAACCCCTTCAATAGACGAGAACTCATGCAGCACATTCGGGAATTTAATTCCCACAATGGCATGCCCCTCCAAGGAAGAAAGAAGGATTCTTCTTAGAGCGTTACCTACCGTAACCCCGTATCCTCTTTCCAGTGGCTTGAATTCAAACAGACCGTGAAAGTCATCTGCTTTTTCCATCACCACCTTATCAGGCATTTGAAAAGCTAAAATGGACATATATGACGTTGTTTTTTCTGGATTTTGTATGAATGAAATATAAAACAGCCTTTAAGATATAAAAATATCTTAAAAGCTGTTTCGCAAGTATTAAATTACTTAGAGTATAGTTCGACGATCAGTTGCTCCTGAAGGTTTTCAGGGATATCCTCTCTTTCAGGGAGATTCAGGAACTTACCAGCCATCTTCTCAGCATCCCACTCCAACCAAGGGTAGGCAGAACGCTGACGTCCAGAAACTGACTCAGTGATTACTTTCAGCGCTTGAGACTTACCTCTAACACTTACAATATCACCTGGCTTCAGCGTGTATGAAGGGATGTTTACAACCTCACCATTCACAGTAATGTGCTTGTGCGATACAAGCTGACGAGCACCTCTTCTTGTAGGAGCGATACCCAGTCTGTAAACAGTATTATCCAATCTTGCTTCCAGGTATTGCAACAAGTTTGTACCTGTAATGCCTGGTTTTGCAGCAGCTTTCTTGAATAGGTTACGGAATTGTTTTTCCAATACACCGTAAGTGTATTTAGCTTTCTGCTTAGCAGCAAGCTGTACCGCGTATTCAGACTGCTTTCTTCTTCTATTTTTGCCGTGCTGACCTGGAGGGTAGTTCTTCTTCTTCAGCTCTTTGCATGCCCCGAAAATTGGATCATTGAACTTTCTAGCAATTTTCGACGTAGGCCCAGTATATCTAGCCATTTTTCACCAAAATTTTTCGTATAAAAATATATTAACTAATGATCTCTGCCGTGGCTTGCGGCAGACTATTGTTGCCCAAAAAGGCGAGCCATAATTAGACTCTTCTTCTTTTCGGAGGACGACATCCGTTGTGAGGTAGTGGAGTACGGTCTTTGATAGACGTTACTTCGATACCTGAGTTTTGGATAGTTCTGATTGCAGACTCTCTGCCTGAACCTGGTCCTTTAACAAACACCTCTGCTTTTCTCATGCCCAGATCGTACGCTACTTTAGCGCAATCTGTTGCTGCTTGTTGAGCTGCATAAGGAGTGTTCTTTTTCGATCCTCTGAAGCCCATTTTACCTGCAGAAGACCATGAAATCACTTGTCCCTCTAGGTTAGTGATCGAGATGATAATGTTGTTGAATGTGGCCTGAACGTGTACTTGACCTACAGACTCAACCTTAACAACTCTCTTCTTAGCTTTGTCTTTTCTCTTCTGAGCCATTGCTAATAATGTCTATTAAATCAATTATTTCTTCTTGTTAGCTACTGTCTTTCTCTTACCTTTTCTGGTACGAGCGTTGTTTTTAGTCTTTTGACCTCTAACAGGTAGACCTCTTCTGTGTCTCAGACCTCTATAACAACCGATGTCCATCAGACGTTTGATGTTCAATTGGATTTCTGACTTCAGCTCACCTTCAATTTTGTGCTCATTGTTGATGATGTCACGGATAGCCATTGACTCCTCATCCGTCCAGTCCTTAACCTTCTTGTTTTCGTCAACACCTGCTTTAGCAAGGATCGAAGAAGCAGAAGTGTTACCAATTCCGAAGATATATGTAAGAGAAATTACACCTCTCTTATTATCCGGAATATCAACTCCTGAAATACGTGCCATTTTAATACTGTTTGTACTGTGAATTATACTTTTTTAAACACTTTGTACGCAAGCGACATCTTAACCTTGTCTCTGTTTGTGACGAGGGTTCTTTTTGTTGATGATGTAAAGCTTGCCTTTACGTCTGATGATTTTATCATCAGAACTTCTCTTTTTGATTGAGGCTCTAACCTTCATAGTTCCTGATTTAGAAAACTTAAAATAAAAATCCCTGAAAGTTTATATATTTAAGGTAAGTAATCCCACCCGCAAGTAAAAAAGCAAAATTAAAAGGGCATAGTTCCCCCTCCTAGTTATTAATTGTTAATTCCTCTAGCAATCAACAACTTGCTTTATTTTGGATCGTCATTTCCTTATTTATCTCGTCAACTTTAGGACTATTATTCCCGAGTTTAGTATTCCAGTTGTATCAGCCTCATTTTGTTCAGAAGCGTCATTACTGACCAGATTACTTGTAACGGTAAACAATTCTTCCCTTAGTCAAGTCGTAAGGAGACATCTCCAGTTTCACACGGTCTCCTGGCAGGATACGAATGTAATTCATTCTCATCTTACCAGAAATATGAGCGACTACCTGGTGACCATTCTCCAGTTCAACACGGAACATTGCATTTGAAAGTGCTTCAACGATCGTACCGTCGAGTTGGATGTTTGATTGTTTCGGCATACTAGAATTTGTAAACTTCTTCTATATACTTAAATGTGGTAAGAACTTCTGTCTGATCGTTATGAGCAGCTACTGTATGTTCGTAATGCGCAGATGGCTTTCCGTCTCTAGTACGGATCGTCCAACCGTCAGCATCTTGTACAATACCTTTGCCACCCAAGTTAATCATTGGCTCAATCGCGATCACAAGACCGTTTTTGATTTTCAGTCCTCTACCTCTTTTTCCGTAGTTAGGAACCTCAGGTTTTTCATGAAGACTCTTCCCTAACCCGTGTCCAACCAACTCTCTCACGACTCCATAGCCATGCTTTTCAGCGTGCTGCTGTACTGCAAAGCTAACATCACCGATACGGTTATTCACCTTCATCTGCTCTATTGCCAAATAGAGTGACTCCTTGGTTACCTTCAGCAGCTGCATTACTTCAGCAGAAACATTTCCTACTGGATAAGTATATGCACTGTCTGAGTGAAATCCTTGGTAGTAGACACCGCAGTCAATAGAAACAATGTCTCCATCCTGTAGTCTGTAATCATTCGGGATACCGTGCACTACTACATCATTTACTGACATGCATAGTGACGCTGGAAATCCGTTATAATCCAAGAAGGAGGGGTAAGCCCCATGATCCTTGATAAATTCTTCAGCGACCTTATCAAGTTCCTTGAGACTAACCCCTACTTTGATGTTTTTTGCAACCTCAGCATGAGCACGACCCAAAAGGTCTGCACTTTCACGCATCAGCGCAATATCACTGTCTGTTTTGTAATAAACCATTAGGCCATTGCCACGTTTTGTCTTCCCTTAATGTTACCCGACTTCATCATGCCCTCGTAGTGTTGCATCAACAAGTAAGACTCAATTTGCTGAAGCGTGTCAAGAATTACTCCTACCATGATGATCAATGAAGTACCACCATAGAATCTAGAGAATGTCATGCTTACGCCAAACAAGTGAGCAATTGCAGGAAGCACTGCTACGATCGCCAAGAACAGGGCACTTGGAAGTGTGATTCTGTCCAAAATTACACTGATGAAGTTTGAAGTAGCCTCACCTGGTTTAACACCAGGAACGAAAGCATTGTTTCTCTTCAAGTCATCTGCCATCTGATCAGGATTGATCGTGATAGCTGTGTAGAAATAAGTGAACAGAAGAATCAATAGACCGAAGGTAACGTTATATGCAAGCGACGTAAAGTCAGAGAAGTTTTGAGCAACCCAACCTGCAGCATTACTCTCATCAGCCCAAATGTTTGCGATCAACGACGGCAGGAACATCAGTGACTGCGCGAAAATAATTGGCATTACGTTCGCCGCATTAACTTTCAATGGAATGTATGACCTTTGACCTGTTTTCAGCATTTTCTTCTTTCCTCCAGCTCCTACTACTTGTCTTGCGTACTGAACAGGTATCTTCCTTACTGCTGTTGTAAGCAGTACAACACCCATTACCACGAAGAACAAAGCAATAATTTCTACTACTAGCAGCAGTGAACCACCGCGAGTTGTGAACTCTTGGTAAATTGCTGTAGGGAACCCAGAGATAATACCGATCATGATCAGCATGGAAATACCATTACCAATACCTTTTTCAGTAATTTTCTCACCGATCCACATACAGAACACAGTGCCTGCAGTCAGAATTACCATTGAGGAAATGTAGAACAGCCTTTGGTCGATTCCGATAGCTTCATTAGGGACAGTGGTAGCCAAGTACCCAGACCCTTGAGCCAACGTAATCAGGATGGTCAACACCCTTGTAATTTGGTTGATTTTCTTTCTACCAGACTCACCTTCCTTCTGCAAACGCTGGAAGTAAGGTACTGCCATACCCATCAACTGCACCACAATGGATGCCGAGATGTAAGGCATGATACCAAGCGCAAAGATAGAGGCACGGTTAAATGCTCCACCCAAGAAGATGTTCAGAAAGTCCAAAAGACCTCCTGACTCACCTGTCAGTTTGCTTGGATCAACTCCTGGCAAAACGATAAATGAACCTAATCTAAATACAGCAAGGAAACCCAGTGTATAGAAAATTCTATCCCTGAGTTCCTCAATTGAAAAGATGTTCCTTAGTGTCGTGAAAAACTTTTTCATTGCTCCTTATAGTGTGTTTGCTTTTCCGCCAGCTTTTTCGATTGCCTCTTTAGCTGATGCAGAAAACGCGTGTGCCGATACCTCCAAAGATGCCTTCAGCTCACCTCTACCTAATACTTTCACCTTGTCGTTTTTGCTAGCAAAACCGAATTTGATGAAGTCTTCTGCGGCAAACGAGGTAAGACCTTTGGCCTCCGCAAGTTTTTGTAGTGTATCCAGGTTTACAGGAGTGTATTCAACTCTGAATGGGTTCTTGAAACCAAATTTCGGAACTCGTCTTTGCAGTGGCATTTGACCACCTTCGAAACCGATCTTTTGGCTATAGCCAGATCTAGACTTGGCACCCTTATGACCTCTCGTAGAAGTGCCTCCTCTGCCAGAACCTTGACCTCTACCAACCCTCTTGTTGTTTCGTACAGATCCCGCAGCCGGACGTAATGTATGTAGTTTCATGATCTATTTTCCGATTGAAATATCTCAATAGTACTAACGCATAGACGCAAAAGTACAAAAGATATTATAACTCTTCAACTATTACTAAGTGACTTACTTTTCCAACCATCCCCAAGATCTGAGGTGTAGCTTCGTGTTCTACGGTCCTGTTGATCTTGCCCAGACCTAGCGCTTCGATTGTACGCTTCTGATTTTCAGGCCTTTTGATGGTAGATCTTACTTGAGTGATTTTGATTTTTGCCATCTCCTCTTCGATTTAATTATCCGTTAAACACTTTGCTCAGTGTAACACCTCTTTGCTCAGCAACCATGTAAGGGTCACGCAACTTGATCAGTGCATCGAATGTTGCCTTAACTACGTTGTGAGGGTTAGATGAGCCCTGAGATTTTGCTAATACGTCGTGTACACCCGCAGACTCCAATACTGCACGCATCGCACCACCTGCGATAACACCAGTACCTTTTGAAGCCGGCTTAATTAGTACATTACCACCACTGTATTTGCCTTTTTGAGCATGAGGGATAGTACCTTTCAGTACAGGAACCTTGATCAGATTCTTTTTCGCATCATCGATACCTTTCGTGATTGCATCAGTTACCTCATTTGCTTTACCCAAACCGTAACCTACAATACCATCACCATTACCAACAACAACGATAGCTGAGAAGCTGAATCTTCTACCACCTTTTACTACTTTGGCAACTCGTTTGATGGCTACTACTTTCTCTGTAAGTTCCAGGTCGGTTGATCTTACGTTTTTGATGTTTTGTTTCATTCTTCCTAGACTTTTTAGAATTTCAATCCACCTTCTCTAGCACCATCAGCCAAAGCCTTCACCTTACCGTGGTACAGGTAGCCGTTTCTGTCAAATACTACTGAAGTAACACCAGCAGCCGCTGCTTTCTCAGCAAGTTTCTTGCCTACCTCTGTCGCCAAAGCGATGTTTGCAGACTTGCTATCAGGCTTAATTTCCTTTGATGAAGCTGCTACCAGAGTGTGGCCTTTTATATCATCGATCAGCTGAGCAGTGATCGCTGTATTGGATTTGTAAACAGAAAGTCTTGGTCTCTCAGCTGTGCCGGAAACTCTTTTTCTGATAATCCTTTTTATTCGGAGTCTTCTTAGATCTTTCTTAGTGGCCATGTCGCTTATTATTTACCAGTTTTACCTGCTTTTCTTCTGATTTGCTCACCTACGAATTTCACACCTTTACCTTTGTATGGCTCTGGCTTTCTCAGTGACTTAAGCTTTGCGGCAACTTGTCCAACAAGCTGCTTGTCAGTACTCTCAAGGTGTACGATTGGAGCCGCACCTTTAGGAGTTTCTGTAGACACTGATACTTCTTTAGGAACTTGAAGGATAATCGAGTGTGAGTAACCCAAGTCCAGATTCAATAGGTTGCCTTGGTTAGTAGCTTTAAAACCTACACCAACCAATTCAAGCGATTTTTTGTACCCCTCAGTAACACCAACCACCATGTTGTTGATCAGCGCTCTGTAAAGACCGTGCATAGCTCTGTGTTCTTTTGCTTCAGAAGGTCTTTTTACTTCTACCTGTCCATCAGCAACTTCAACAGTGATATCATTCTTGATCTCTTCGCTAAGCTCTCCTTTTGGACCTTTTACTGTTACTACGCCATTGTTGAATTTTACTTCAACGCCTGACGGGATAGTAATAGGCTTTTTACCAATTCTTGACATTTCTCTAATAATTTAGGCTTAAGGCATCAGAACTCAATGAGTTCCGAGCGGTCAGCTTTTTGAAATATTAATTCCCTCCTTAACGGATTAGTATACGTAGCAAAGCACTTCGCCACCTACGTTCAGCTCGTTAGCTTCCTTGTTAGTCATTACTCCTTTAGAAGTAGACAGGATAGCTACACCCAGTCCGTTCAGTACTCTTGGCATTTCTTTCGCCTTAGTGTACTTTCTCAGACCTGGACGAGAGATTCTCTCCAGCTTCAGCATTGCAGGCTGCTTTGTCACCGGGTTGTACTTCAAAGCGATTTTGATCATACCTTGAGTATTCACACCGTCCTCGAACTTGTATCCCTGAATGAAGCCCTTTTCGTGCAACACTTTAGTCATCTGCTTCTTCAAGTTAGAAGCAGGCACTTCCACGATCCTTTTGTTAGCGCGGATAGCGTTTCTAAGTCTTGTCAGGTAATCTGCTATCGGATCCATTTATTCAAATATTTATGCACACAACAAAGTTGTATGATTGAAGTCTGTCAAATGATTAAATCTTACCAGCTTGCTTTTGTTACGCCCGGTATTTTACCAGCTGAAGCCATTTCACGGAATGTCACCCTTGAGATACCGAATTTTCTCATGTAACCTTTAGGACGACCAGTCAGCTTGCAACGGTTGTGAAGACGAACAGGAGATGAATCTCTAGGCAGCTTGTCAAGTGCTACATAGTCACCAGCCTCTTTCAGCTGCTTTCTTTTTTCAGCGTACTGTGCTACTAGACGCTCTCTTTTTCTTTCTCTAGCTTTTACTGCTTCTCTTGCCATGTGATTAAGTTTTTATTTTTTGAAAGGCATTCCGAAAAGTTTCAGAAGCTCCAGTGCTTCCTCATCAGTTGGAGCTGTTGTAGTGAAAGTGATATCCAAACCTGTCACTTTCTTTACTTTCTCAATAGAGATCTCTGGGAAGATAATTTGCTCTTTCAAGCCCAGTGTATAGTTACCTCTACCGTCCAGCTTCGTCTTAATTCCGTGGAAGTCTCTCTCACGTGGCAGAGCAATTGAGATCAGTCTGTCTAAGAACTCGAACATTCTCTCACCTCTCAGTGTCACTCTCGCACCAATCGGCATACCTTCTCTCAGTTTGAAGTTCGCGATTGATTTCTTTGCGATTGTAGGAACAGCACGCTGACCGGTGATCAATGACAGTTCTTCAACACCAATATCAACTAGTTTCTTATCAGCAACAGCGTCACCAATACCTCTGTTGATTGTGATTTTTTCCAGCTTAGGCACTTGCATTACAGACTTGTACTGGAAGCGCTCCATCAGTGCCGGAACTATCTCCTCTTTATATTTTGCTTTAAGTCTTGTTGGATTTGCCATCAGTCAATAAATTCTCCAGTTTTCTTAGAATATCTTTTCAGTTTGCCAGTAGCCTCATCAATCTTGCGACCTACCTTTGTCTTCTCGCCCGATTTAGGATCGATCAGCATTAGGTTTGAGATATGGATAGATGCCTCTTTCTTCTCAACACCGCCCTCTGGCTTCTCTGCTGTTGGCTTGATGTGCTTCGTCACCAGGTTTACCCCTTCAACGAATGCTCTCTGCTTTTCACGGTCAACTTTCAGTACCACACCTTCTTTAGCATTGTGGTTACCTGTGATCACCGCTACTTTATCTCCTTTTTTGATATGGAATTTCATGTCAGTGAGTTTATAGTACTTCTGGTGCCAGTGAAACGATTTTCATAAACTGCTTCTCACGCAGTTCTCTTGCCACAGGGCCAAATACACGTGTACCTCTTGGTTCATCTTGTGTATTCAACAGTACTGCTGCATTGTCTTCGAAACGGATATAAGAACCATCTTTTCTTCTTATTTCCTTCTTCGTTCTTACAACAACCGCTTTAGAAACAGTACCCTTCTTGATGTTTCCAGAAGGAACCGCTGACTTCACTGTCACAACGATTTTGTCTCCCACTGTAGCGTAGCGCTTGCCAGTACCTCCCAGTACGCGAATACACAGTACTTCTTTAGCACCTGAGTTATCCGCCACGTTCAGTCTTGATTCTTGTTGTATCATTGTATGATCCTACCAAGGATTATTATAACCTAAACTTAAATTTTTGCGGACGCAGAAAAATTACTTAGCTCTTTCTACGACTTCTACCAGTCTCCATCTTTTTCTCTTAGACAGAGGACGTGTTTCCATGATTCTCACAGTATCACCGATGTTACAATCGTTTTTCTCATCGTGAGCCATGAATTTCGCCGTTTTCTTCACGAACTTACCGTACATCGGGTGCTTTTGACGACTCTCAACAGCTACCACGATCGAGCGGTCCATTTTGTTGCTCGTTACGACACCGACTCTCTCTTTTCTGAAGTTTCTTTGCATCGTTATCAGATCTTCAATTGTTAGGATTACTTGTTGATCGCTCTCAACACCATTTTCTTGTTAACTGGCGCTGCGAACTTGTTTTTCTGCAGGAATTCGCTTACTGACTCACGTGTCACTGACTCTGCTGCTACTTTCTCGTTCAACTCAGCAGTAACTTTCTCGTGAAGAACAGTTTTCATTCTTGCAATCTCCTTCTTCAGAGACCTGATAGTTGCCGGACTCTCAATTGGTGTCACGGCATGAGCAAATTGCAGCTCCTCCAGTTGCTTCTGTGATTCGTTGATCTTAGCAGACAACTCCTCAGCAGACATTTTCTTGATTTGATCTTTCAGTTCTTTCGTCTTCATGATGATTATCCTACGTAGTCTGGTCTAACCACAAATTTCACGCTGATTGGAAGTTTCTGAGCAGCAAGTCTCATTGATTCCTGAGCTCTCTCCAATGATACACCTTCAGACTCGAACAGGATCGTACCTGGTTTTACAGTCGCTACCCAATATGAAGGAGCACCTTTACCTTTACCCATACGAACCTCAGCTGGCTTCGAAGTCACTGGCTTATCTGGAAAAATACGGATCCAAACCTGACCTTCCCTTTTCATCGCTCTGTTAATCGCAATACGCGCAGCTTCGATTTGTCTGGAAGTGATCCATCCTGGCTCCAGCGCCTTCAGACCAAAGCTACCGAAAGCGATCGTGTGGCCTCTCTGAGCGACACCTTTCACTCTTCCTTTCTGCGTCTTTCTAAACTTTACTCTTTTTGGCTGTAACATGACAAAAATCTACTTTAATACCCGCCAAAACCGTTTTGGCGAGCGAAAAATTGCTTAAATTAAACAGCACACAAAAAGCACCCTTAAATGCAAGGCATTTCGAAAGGCAACTCCTTGTTATATATTACGTTGCGTAAATTCTGATTTCATCAAATGGGACTTATGTTTATGTCAAATAAACACAGTTTCCCGCGTATTGGGACTGCAAATGTAGCAACTCTTTACTGAAATACAAACAGTTACCCATAAATTTATAATATATTTATCAGAATCACGTCAAAGAAGATTGCCATTGATAATTAGAGCCGGTTATTCAACACTTACCAAGCCTGAAAACATTCCCATCATCAACAAATATTTATAACTTTAGGTTACTTCTTTCTATAACAGATTTTTGTCAATTTATCTTCCGTAAAAGAATTGACTATTAACTCAATAAGCTTATTTTTTTGTAAGTTTTCTTACTAGTCATATCCCCCATTGCTCATCCTAATATTTATAAAATGAAAAATCCTGGAAACAATAAAGTTGTTCTGATCGGAACAGGGTTCGTCGGAATGTCATATGCCTATGCAATGCTCAACCAAGGTGGTGCCGGTGCCCGTGAATTTGTACTTATTGATGTAGACAAAGAAAAAGCTATTGGAGAGGCAATGGACCTCAATCATGGACTTGCTTTTGCGCCACGAGCTCTTCGAATTTGGGCTGGAGACTATAAAGACTGTGCAGATGCCGATCTTGTGGTGATTTCAGCAGGGATATCCCAACAAAAAGGAGAAACAAGACTCGAGTTGTTAACCCGAAATGCCGCCATCTTCCACGATATTGTTGAGGAAGTCATGTCAAGTGGTTTCAATGGGATATTCTTAGTTGCTACTAACCCCGTTGATATTATGACCTATCTTACATGGAAATACTCTGGACTTCCGCAGCATAGGGTTATTGGGTCAGGCACCACTCTCGATACAGCCCGATTAAGATATATGCTGGGAGATAGATTGAATGTTAACCCTAAAAACGTACATGCCTATATCATGGGCGAACACGGAGACAGTGAGTTTGCTCCTTGGTCAGTAGCAATGGTGGGTGTTAAACCTATTCTCAAATATGTATTTGATAAACAGCTTGACTTCGCTGAACTAGAAAAAACATATGAGGGTGTTCGAGATGCAGCCTATCATATTATAGAAAAAAAGAAAGCGACTTATTATGGCATAGGTATGGCTTTAACCTCCATTACGGAAGCGATACTTAATAACTCTAGCTCCATACTTTCCATTTCCTGTTACCTTGATGGGCAATACGGAATTACAGATGTCTATATGGGCGTTCCATCTATACTACACAGAAACGGAGTGAAAGAAATAATGGAACTTAGTCTCACCGCAGAAGACCTGGGAAAACTTCATGCTTCAGCTCATATCCTACAAAACACTATCAAGTCAGTAATAGATAAGGAAGAACTTCAGCAAAAACCTAAAAAAGCCCCAGAAACGAAAAAGACAACCTCTTCACAAACTGCGACCAAAAAGGCTCCTCCAAAAAAGAAAAGTAAATAAGTATCCAACTCTTACAAACTAAAAATTTGGCTGAAGTCGTAACTGTGACTCACTTCAGCCAAATGCTTTTATTGCTTGTTCTTCGTATCAACCACTATTGTAACAGGACCATCATTTACAAGTCCTACTTTCATATCTGCACCAAACTCACCTGTCTGAATAGGTTTACCCATACTCTTTTCAAAAGCCTGAATGGTTTTTTCATATAGAGGAATTGCTATATCAGGCTTAGCAGCCTCAATAAAAGACGGCCTATTACCTTTCTTTGTACTAGCGTGCAGTGTAAACTGACTAATTAACAACAGCCCTCCATTTACATCCATCAATGAAAGATTCATTTTATCATCCTTATCACTGAATATGCGCATATTCACGACTTTCTTTACGAGCCAATCAATATCTTCCTGACTATCATCATGTCCTATTCCTAACAAAACCATTAAGCCTTGTGCTATCTCTCCCTTGACTTGATTCTCAATCGTAACATTTGCTTCACTAACTCGCTGAATTACTGCAATCATATAATACTTGTTTTATTAAGTTCTGAATATGCCTTCTAGTCAGAGACAAAAATAATAGAATCATAAAGTTTCCGAAAAATGTCTCCTTTTATGGCTTATGATATATCTCACCTTTCGTTTTTTACGCTAATCCTTAAATTTGTTCAGCTTTTTATATGAAATTGCACACAGCGAATACCTTTAATTCACGACTGATATAAAATAACATAAAGTAATCATGGCTGATTTTTCTTACCAGAAGCCTTTCCCATTGGGAGAGGACAAGACTGAATACCGATTGGTTTCAAAGGACTACGTATCAACAATTGAAGTGGATGGCGAAAAAGTCCTTAAGGTAGATCCAAAGGCTTTGGAAGTACTGGCTGAGCAAGCAATGGCTGATGTTTCATTTTACTTACGTCCGTCTCACCTACAAAAGCTTGCTAAAATTCTAGATGATCCTGAAGCGACAGATAACGACCGTTTTGTAGCTTATACACTGCTTCAAAATGCTGTAACTGCTGCAGAAGGACAACTTCCTAGCTGCCAAGATACAGGTACAGCCATCGTTATGGCTAAAAAAGGCGAAAATGTATGGACAAAGGCTAACGATGCTGAATACCTTTCAAAAGGCATTTTCAATACCTACCAGAACCGCAACCTTCGCTATTCTCAAGTGGTTCCTTTAACCATGTTTGAGGAAAAAAATACTGGTACCAACCTTCCTGCACAAATTGATATCTATGCAGAAAGCGGCAGTAAGTATGAATTCCTGTTCTTGGCTAAAGGTGGAGGTTCTGCCAACAAGACTTTCTTGTACCAAAAAACAAAAGCCCTTCTAAATGAAGAGAGCTTAGCTGAATTTATTCAGGAAAAGATCAAAGACCTGGGTACAGCTGCATGTCCTCCATATCACTTGGCTGTAGTAATCGGTGGTACTTCAGCTGAAGCCAACCTTGCTACAGTTAAGAAAGCTTCGGCTGGATATTTTGATAACCTGCCAACAGAAGGAAACATGGGTGGACAGGCTTTCCGTGACATTGAATGGGAAGAGAAAGTACAAGAGATCTGTCAAAAGAGCCATATCGGAGCACAGTTTGGTGGTAAGTACTTTACACATGATGTAAAGGTAATTCGTTTGCCTCGTCACGCTGCATCATGCCCGGTCGGGATTGGTGTAAGCTGTTCTGCTGACCGTAATATTAAGGCGAAAATCACTGAAGAAGGACTTTTCGTAGAACAGTTAGAAATGGATCCAAGACGTTTTCTTCCTGAGCAAGCTCCTCACCTTGAGAAGCCTGTTGAAGTTGACTTGAACAGACCAATGGATGAAGTACTGAAAGAACTGTCTAATTATCCGATCAAAACTCGCCTGAACCTCAAAGGGACACTGATCGTTGCTCGTGATATTGCACATGCACGTATCAAGGAAATGCTGGATAAGGGTGAACCTATGCCAGAATATTTCAAAAACCACCCTATATATTATGCAGGTCCTGCTAAAACACCTGAAGGAATGCCTTCTGGAAGTTTCGGACCAACAACAGCAGGAAGAATGGACCCATATGTAGAGCCATTCCAAGCTAAAAAGGGGTCAATGATCATGCTTGCAAAAGGTAACCGTTCCGCTGCTGTTCGTCAAGCTTGTGAAAAGCATGGTGGTTTTTACCTTGGCTCTATCGGAGGACCTGCTGCGATCCTTGCTAAAGAAAACATCAAGTCTGTTGAAGTAGTAGACTTTGAAGATCTAGGTATGGAAGCAATTCGTAAGATTGAAGTAGAAAACTTCCCTGCCTTCATTATCTGTGATGACAAAGGAAATGACTTCTTTGCGGAGCTATAATTAAATAGCACCCTAAATATATAAAACTGAAAGGCTACTCATTTGGGTAGCCTTTTTCTTTTTCAAGTTACTGCAAACATTTACTCCTACCCTATTTGTTCTCTTACATATACAACACGAAAAATTAAACTTCTCATGGAATTCCGCACAGAAAAAGACACCATGGGACCTGTACAGGTTCCTGCAGACAAATATTGGGGCGCTCAAACTGAACGCTCCCGTAACAATTTCAAAATTGGCAATCTTACCAAAGAGCAAATGCCTCTTGAAATCGTCAAAGGATTTGCCTACCTCAAAAAAGCCGCAGCACATACCAACTATGAGTTGGGGGTATTAGATGAAAATAAAAAAGAGCTTATTTCTAAAGTTTGCGACGAGATATTGGATGGCAAGCTCGACGATCAGTTTCCTTTAGTCATTTGGCAAACAGGTTCAGGGACACAGTCAAATATGAACGTAAACGAGGTTATTGCTAACAGAGCCCATGTCTTGAATGGAGGCAAACTAGGAGAAGGTGAAAAGCCAATTCACCCAAATGACGATGTCAACAAATCACAGTCATCCAATGACACTTTCCCTACAGGCATGCACATAGCTTGCTATAAAATGATCGTAGAAACAACGATTCCAAGTGTCAGACAACTTCAGCAGACCTTAAAGAAAAAAGCTGACACCTTTATAGACATCGTGAAAATCGGTAGAACTCACCTGATGGATGCCACTCCACTAACTGTAGGTCAGGAACTCTCAGGCTATGCGGCACAACTTGATCACGGACTAACCGCTCTGGAAAATACCCTTTCTCATTTATCTGAGCTTGCTTTAGGCGGTACAGCAGTTGGAACAGGTATTAATACACCAGATGGATACGATGTACTTGTAGCTGAAAAGATTGCCACTTTCACGAAACTTCCATTCAAATCAGCAGCGAACAAGTTTGAAGCGCTCTCTGCACATGATGCTATTGTAGAAACACATGGTGCTCTAAAGCAAATTGCCGTTTCACTTATGCATATCGCAAACAACATCAGGCTGAATGCTTCAGGTCCTCGTTGTGGTATTGGAGAATATACAATCCCAGCAAATGAACCCGGCTCATCCATCATGCAGGGAAAGTAAACCCTACTCAAGCTGAAGCGCTTACCATGGTCGCTGCACAGGTAATAGGAAATGATGTTACAATCTCAGTAAGTGGTACACACGGGCAATTCCAACTAAACGTATTTAAACCCGTGATGGCTGCAAATTTCCTTCAGTCTGCGCAATTGATTGGGGATGCTTGTATATCATTTGATGAACACCTTGCAGTTGGATTGGAAGCCAATCAGGAACGGATTGACCAAAACCTTAACAACTCATTGATGTTGGTTACAGCGCTTAATACTCATATAGGTTACGAGAAAGCTGCAAAGATTGCAAAACATGCACACCAGAATGGAACGACGTTGAAAGAAGAAGCTATCAAGTCTGGTTTCCTATCTGAAAAAGAGTTTGATGAATGGGTTGATCCAACCAAAATGGTAGGTAAGAAAGGTTAATTTAGACAAAAGCCTTTTCCAAAATATGAAGGAAAAGGCTTTTTCATTGATTTACATTGGGCATAACCAAGAAATTTTCTTTTTTTTACTTCCAAAACTTCCAAGTTCATTTATAATATTAGCAGCGATTACTCTGTTTTATTACATATGGACCATGTTTTGTACTATGTTGATTTTAGTCAACGAATCATGAGTTCGATCAATTCGTATTACTATTAAAAGCAGACTACTATATTTTTTAATCTATAAATACCTAAAGAAATAAAATGACAAATACTGTTATGAGAAAACTTATTCTTGCTGTTGTAATGGTTGTGGGTACGATTGCCGCAACAACATTTACTGCTCAAGCGCAGGATAAAAAAGCGGAGAAAAAAGAAAGAAAGGAGTGGAAAAAGAAACTGAAACAAATGGATCCACTTGAATTCCGTGACCTGACACAAGAAGTAAATGTACTTAGAGGACAGGCATCAGGTTTGAAATCAGAAATTTCAAAACTGGAAAAACAAACAGGATCACTTAAAGATGAGATTCAATCTAAGAATGACAAAATCTCAGAACTGGAGCAAAAGCTAAGTGAAGCTAGCTCTCAGCCAAAAGGTGATGATTGGACTAAAGGAGTGGTCTACAAAGTTCAAGTTGGCGCTTTCAAAAATGAGCGTCTGAAAGATTACCAAGAGAAAGGTGCTTTCTGGGAAGAGGACGAAGACGGTCTTAAAAAATATACAATTGCTCATTTCCGTGATTACAACGAAGCGGATCACTTCAAGAAATATATGAGAGCAATGGGCATCAAAGACGCTTGGATTGTTGCTTACGAAAACAATGTAAGAAAAGACATCAAAGACGCTCTTGAAAGCCAGCAGCAAAATGCTCCTGCTCAAAGCAAAAAAGAAAGATCAAGAAGATAATTTCTGATCTTATTCAGATATTGTGAACCCCTTTGCGACAAGCTTAGGGGTTTATTTTTTGCTTGATCTTTTTAATTAAACCAACATGGCTGAACCTCTCAAAAACATTTACTCCGAAAGTTTCATTAGGCTACTTTCTGAACAACTCGAAAGCATTATCCCTGACTTCAATAAATCTGAATTTACAGAAAAAATATACGATGAAACATGGGATACACTCGAACTGAAAAGTCGTATGAGACATATTAGTCATACACTTCATCTTTTTTTACCAAAGCCATTTCCTAAAGCAGTAAACTCTATCCTTGCATTAACCCAAGAGTTGAAAAAGCTTGATATCGGTGGTATGGGATTGGCATATATGTTTTTACCAGACTATATCGAGGCTTATGGATTGGAACACACTGAACTCTCTTTAGAAGCATTTGAGGAAATAGTCAATATATGTAGCCCTGAATTCGCAATACGTCCTTTCATTCTTCAAGATGAAAATACTGTTATGACAAAAATGTATCAATGGGCTGAGAGTCCTAACTACCTGTTGAGACGTTTTGCCAGCGAAGGTTGTCGTCCCAGACTCCCTTGGGCGATGGCTTTACCTGCTTTCAAAAATGACCCTTCTCCAATTATGCCTATTTTGGAAAAGCTTAAAGCAGACGATACCCTCTTTGTTAGAAAAAGTGTCGCCAACAATCTCAATGATATCTCAAAAGACCACCCTGAGTT